>JAYTDH010000261.1:0-7493 GCA_043736095.1 Gemmatimonas sp. | reverse complement strand
TGCTTCCGGTGGTCGCGCGCGATGTGCTGGGGTTCGGCGCCGATGGGTACGGCGCGCTGATGGCCGCACTCGGGATTGGTGCGATGGTGGGCGCACTGGCCATTGCGGCGACCGGAGGCGGCGCCAAGAAAGGGCGCACGCTCTGGCTCGCCTCACACGCATTTCCGATCCTACTAATGGCGTTCGCGGTGACTCGGATCCCGACGCTCAGCGCGCTGCTGATCTTCGGCATCGGCATCGCGATGATCATCAACAACGCGCTCGTGAACGCGCGGCTGCAGGAGGTCGTCCCCGACGCCCTCCGCGGCCGCGTGATCTCGTTTTACGTGATGGTGTACATCGGCGGGTCTCCACTTGGCAGCTTCATGGCCGGCGCCATCGCCAAGGGGTTCGGTGCCGCTTGGGCAATCGGCGGCACCGCGGCGCTGATGCTACTCTTCGCGCTCTGGATATTCCGGCGCGAACCCGCTCTTACGGCGCACTGAGCGACCGTACTGCCCGCCCTCAGAGCGCGAAAGCTTGCGCTGCGCCACAAGCGACTCGAGCACCAACTCGCAGGCGGCCACAAGGTCGCCATCGTCGTTGCTCTGCAGTGATGACGCGGTGATGAGCTCGATCAGCCCCGGCACGGTTGCAAAGCCTGCTCGCGCCGCGACCGCACTAGAGTCATCGCTGATCTGCAGCGCCGAGCCGGTGTCGAACCACATCACAATCTCGTCCAGCGGGAGATGCAACTCGCGCTCCTTCAGCGTCGCGTCAGCGGCGCGGCGGATGAGTTCGCGGGCGATAACTGCGCCGCCGACGAGCTCGCCTTCATACTCGAGCTCGATCTTGCCCGTGATGGCGGGGAGCGCGGCGTAGAGATCCGCGAGGCGCGGCACCACCGCACTCTCACCCAAACGCACCGCACGTCGCTCGGCATTCGATACGATGTTCTCAATCAACGTGATGCTCAAGCGCTGCGACACACCCGAGCGTTGATCGACCCGCTTCTCCTTGCGCGCCTCGAAAGCCACCCGCTCGGCGACTTCAGACACAATCTCCGGCACACGCACCGGAAGCCCATCACGTGAGGTCCACGCTTCCTGCTGCGTGATGTCCATCGCGAGATCCACCGTGGCGGGATAGTGCGTCTGGATCTCCGAGCCGATACGGTCCTTGAGCGGCGTGATGATCTTGCCGCGCGCCGTGTAGTCCTCGGGGTTGGCGGTGAACGCAAGAACAACATCCAGCGCGAGACGCACTGGATAGCCCTTGATCTGCACATCCCCTTCTTGCATCACATTGAACAGACCGACCTGCACCTTGCCCGCGAGGTCGGGGAGTTCGTTGAGCGCGAAAATTCCGCGATGCGCACGCGGAAGCATCCCGTAGTGGATCGAGAGCTCATCGGAGAGCAGATGGCCCCCGCGCGCCGCCTTAATCGGATCGAGGTCGCCAATCAGATCGGCCACAGTGACGTCTGGCGTGGCGAGCTTCTCGACGTAGCGCTGGTCCGGCGTGAGCCACGCGATCGCGGTGTCATCGCCCGCCTCGCGGAGTCGCTCGCGCCCGAACTTGGAGATTGGTGCGAAGGGATCATCGTTCACCTCGCTGCCAGCGATCACCGGGAGATGCGGATCGAGCAGCGTAGTGAGCGCGCGGAGGATGCGCGACTTTGCCTGGCCGCGTGTGCCGAGCAGGATGAAGTGATGCCGCGAGAGCAGGGCATTCACGATCTGGGGCATGACGGTGTCCTCGAAGCCGAGGACACCCTTGAACAGGGGCTGGCCGTCTTTGATCCGTGCAAGGAGGTTAGTGCGCAGTTCGATCTTGACGGATCGGCCACGCTTGGGGGCCTTGCCGTACTCGGACTCGCGCAACGCGCCGAGGGTTGTCGGAAGCTTGTTCGCCACGTGTTCTCGATTTGGGTTGGGACCAGTTGACCGCTTACTAACGCGCTGGTGCCGCAGTCGGTTCACTATTGTCGCGCAACGATCCTAGCTGACGCGAATCTCGACAAGATTGTCGTAGAACACCGGCCCGCCACCCATATCGGTCAACCGCTGCGAAGTCGTCGCATTCACATTGCGGCCGTCCGTCGAGAGCTTCGCCCACCAAATCCCCGGGGCCCACGCCACCCCTTCACGGATCCCCTCGCGAATCCGGGCCCGTGCGGCAAAGTGCCCGCGGTCGTTCTCCACCACGACCATCGCCCCTTCGACAATCCCGCGTCGCTCTGCATCGTGCGGATGTAACGCCACCTCTGGCTCTCGGGCCGCGCGTTGCAACGAGTCCACATTCACGAACGATGAGTTCAGGAACTGGTGCGCCGGACTCGAGATCAACGCCAGTGGATACCTCGCCGCGAGCGCTGGCACATTCTCTGGGAACTCGTGAGGCGGGGTGAAGGCTGGGAGGGGATCGAGTCCCATCTCTTTCATCCGCGCCGAGTAGAGTTCGCACTTGCCACTCGGCGTGAGGAACGCGCCGGTCGCGAATGGCGCGTACGGCTTAGGCAGGTTCAGTCGCGCCCACCCGTCTCGCTCAAGCGCCTCCCAGGTGACCGTGTTCATCCGTGGGTCCTGCGTGGCCAGTGCCTGCTTAATCAGCGCGATGTCGTCGTCGCGCAGAGACTCGTGATCGAGTCCCATCGCCGCCGCGAGTCGCCGGAAAATCTCGGTATTCGAGAGCGCCTGACCCATTGGCGCGACCGCCGGCCTATTCAACGCCGCGTACAGATGCCCGTACGACGAGTGCACATCCCAATGCTCGATCTGCGTTGTGGCAGGGAGGATCCAGTCGGCGTGATCTGCGGTGTCGGTGCGGAAGTGCTCAAGCACCACGAGGAAAAGATCCTCGCGCTTCATCCCGTCGATCACGGTGAGGTGGTCCGGCGCAATCGCCGCCGGATTCGAGTTGTACACGACCATCGCCATCACCGGCGGCCCGCCGACGCCGGCGTCCGGCTTGGTGAGCGCATCGCCGAGCAACGACATGTTGATTGTGCGTGTGCCAGCAGGCGAGAGATCGTCGCGATGCAGGGCCGCCTTGTTGAACGCAAAGTTTCCCGACGCGCTCAACTGCACACCGCCCCCCGGGCGACGCCAGTGGCCAGACACAGCGGGCAAGCAGGCAATCGTACGCACCGCCATCGCCCCGCCACCATGACGCTGGAGCCCGTAGTTCACGCGAATGAATGCGGCCTGCGCCGCCGCGTACTGCCGCGCCAGCAACGCGATTCGCGCGGCCGGAATGCCAGTAATCTGCGCGACCTTCTCCAGTGGGTAGTCGGCCACCCGCTCCCGCAGCAGATCGGCACCAAGCGTATGTGCCGCCAGATACGCCGCGTCCTCGAGCCCCTCGGCGAACATCACGTGCATCATCCCGAGCGCGAGCGCGGCATCGGTCCCCGGACGGATGCTGATCCACTCGTCGCATTGCTCCGCGGTGCGCGTCCGAATCGGATCGATGCAGAGCACCGGCGCACCCTTAGCGCGCGCCTCGAGGATGTGCGGCCAGAGGTGCGGATTGCTCGTGAGGGTGTTGGTGCCCCAGAGAATCACGAGATCAGCGTTGCCGACTTCTTCGGCGTCAGCACCGACGCTTGCGCCGATTGTCATCCGCATTCCCATCATGCCGGCGGTCGCGCAGATCGTGCGGTCGAGCTTGGACGCGCCAAGGAAGTGGAAGAACCGGCGGTCGATCGACTCGCCTTGCAGGAGTCCCATCGTTCCCGCGTACGAGTACGGGAGAATCGCCTGCGGGCCGTGCGCGGAGTGCCGAATTGCATTGAGCTTCTCGGCGATCGCCGTAAGCGCTTCATCCCACGAGGCCTCAACGAACTCGCCGCTCCCCTTGGGTCCGACGCGCCGAAGCGGCGTCAGCACACGGTCGGGGTGATACGACCGCTCGAGATACCGATTCACCTTCGTGCAGAGAAAGCCCTGGGTGAAGGGATGCTCCTTGTCGCCCTGAATCTTGGTGGCGCGGCCGTTCTCCACGGTGATGAGCGTGGCGCAGGTATCTGGGCAGTCGAGCGGACAGGCCCCGCGCACGACCGTCGCCGTCGCCGTCATGCTGTGGCCACCGCGCTGATCTCATCGACGCGGGCGACGCTTGAACGATCTCCGTCGCGCACTGTGACCTCGCTCCCCGGCGCACACTCACGCCGCACCATCGCGATTGCCAGCGCACCACGAGTTGGCGAGACGACCGCGGATCGCACATCGCCGATCTCCTTGCCCTCGGCGTCGAATACCAACGCGCCACGGGTGAGTGGCTCCGCGGTGGAGAGCCAACGGAGATGCCGGTTCACGTGGCCGCGAAAGTGGATGCGCGCCACCACCTCTTGCCCCGTGTAGCACCCCTTATTGAAGGAGATTGCCCCCAGGACATCGAGATTCGCCTCCTGCGGGATTGTCTCGGCGTCCATCTCGGTGCCGAAGCGCGGGAGCCCGACCTCCACGCGCGCCGTCTCCAGCGCGGCGGCATCAGCGAACGCGAGGCCCGACAACTCCAGTGCGGTGCGCACCGCGCTGAGATTCGTCGGCGAGCCGACGACGTCGAATCCGGGGACGCTCAGCTCGGTGGAGCGGATCACATCGAACGTGCCATCGGCGGAACGCCACATGGCGAGTGGCGCTAAGGAGTCGAGCGATGTGGCATCGGCTCCTACGAGTGGCGCGAGCAATGCCGCCGCGTCGCTGCCGTGTACACCCAGGCATCCGGTCGTGTCGGTAATCACTGCATACTTCGCCGTCCGCGGGTTCATGAACTTCTTGATCATCGACACAAAGCCCGCAGCCGACTCGGGCTCGCAATCGAGCAACAACTCCGCGCCGCGATCCCAGACGCGCACCATCGCGATCACGCGTCCCTTGCTGGTGAGCGCTACGGCGCGCTGTCCCTCGCCCGGCTTGAGCGCGACGACATCATTGGTCACGAGACCGCCGAGCGACTCCTTCGCCTTCTCACCGCTAAACGTCATGCGCAGGCGCGCTGAGCGATCGACCAAAAAACTCATCGCGTGCCCTTGGCCGCGTGTCCGATGATCGCGCGCACGCGGTCCGGGGTGAGGTCGACTAGCGATTCCACCCAGCTGTCGGCCTCCATCGCTTCGTGCGGGGCGACATCGCCCACCAGCACCGTAAAGAGCCCAGCGGCGCGTGCCGCACGCACGCCGGCCACGGAGTCCTCCACGGCGACGCCGCGCAGGACCTGACCCGGGAAGAGTTCGCCGACCCGCTTGAGCGCTGCGGCATAGGGCTCGCTCGAAGGTTTTGCTCGCGTCGTGTCCTCAAGCGTGATCACGGGGCGAAACAACGATTCCATACCGGCGAGATCGAGGACGAACTCCACTTCGCGGCGTGATGCGCGCGTCACGAGTGCGAGGCGGACGACCGCACTGAGCCGCTCAAGGGCTTCGCGCGCACCGAGCTGCAGCTTGAGCCCCTTGCCAGCGCGCTCGGCGAAAGCCCGTTCGGCCCGCAGTCGGCTAATCTCGAGCGCTGTTGGATCGTCCGGTGCACCAACGGAGTCGCGAATCCGGCGGATCGCTTCTTCGGTGTGCTGTCCCGCGACAAGGCGCAGCAACGCTGCGTTCACGGCAATCCCATCGACCGCGAGTGACTCAGTGAGCGCGCTGCGGCGGAGTGCGGCGGTATCGGCCAACACCCCCTCGAACTCGACCAACAGAACAGGGACTTCCATACGCGAACACTAATGCCCCTGAGCGCGGGAGGTGTAGGCGGCGTCCAATAACTCGACGGGGTGCCGCGCTTGCACCCCGCTCCCCTCGAGGATAAGGCCGCCCCCGATTTGCATCAGGCATCCCGGATTCGCCGTGGCGATCACTGATGCGCCCGAGGCGCGAATCTGCGCCAGCTTGGGGGCGAGCACTCGTTCCGCGACCTCCGGCTGGATGAGGTTGAAAATCCCCGCGCTCCCACAACACTGGTCGCTCTCGGCCAGTGGCCGCAGCGCGATGCTCCCGATCGCTCGGAGGACCTGAAGTGGTGCCGACGCGATGCGTTGTCCGTGCTCGAGGTGACAGGGGGCGTCCCACGCCACGCTGATCGGCGGGGCCACGCTCGGCGTCGATACGGGTCCCGCCGCGGCGAGGAGTTCTGACACATCGCGGACCTTGGCGCTGAATGCATTCGCGCGCGCCGACCACTGCGTGTCGTTCGCGAGGAGATGACCGTACTCCTTGCACATTGCACCGCAGCCGGCCGAGTTCATCACAATGACATCGGCGCCGCTCGCCTCGAACGCGGCGATGTTTGTGCGCGCCAACTCACGTGCGGTCGAGGCATCGCCCGCGTGGGCGTGCAGTGCTCCGCAGCAGACCTGCCCCGGCGAGCCGCCCATGCGGTATCCGTTAACGCTCAGCACACGCTCGGTGGCACGATTGAGCTCAGTGAAGAGTCCCTCCATCACGCAGCCGGTGAGGAGTGCCACACGCCCGCGCTCGCCAGTCGCGACCGGACTCCACGCGGTCGGACTCCACTCGGTCGGCGCGGCGGCGGGTGGAGGCGTCTGCGCCATCGACGACGCCCTCGCTGTCGATGCGAGCATCGCGAACGGCATCGCCACACGCGCCGGCAGAACGTGCGCCGCGAGATGTGCGAGCCCGCTCACCCTCACCGCGCGAGCCACCAACAGCGCGGGCCGGAGCAGCCACTCGCGCGCGAAGACGGCCAGCACGAGCCGCGCCGGCCACGGAAGCGGGCGATGCACGTTGATGGTCGCGCGCGTGGCCTCGAGGAGTGCCCCGTACGGCACACCGCTCGGGCACGCGGTCTCGCAGCCGCGGCAGCCGAGGCACTGGTCGAAGTGCCGCATCGCATTGGCATCGTCCGCGGCCACGCGGCCATCAAGAAGTGCACGCATCAGCACGAGGCGTCCGCGCGGCGAGTCGTTCTCGTCCTCCAGCGCGAGATACGTAGGGCACGCGGGCAAGCAAAAGCCGCAGTGCACGCACGCATCGAGGCCGGCGCGCTCCCGCTCGAGCGGAGACTCCGGATGCGATGTCATGCCGACTCTCCGAGCAATCCCGGATTCAGCACATTGCGTGGATCGAACAGCGCCTTGAGTCGGCGCGAGAGCGCATCCCATCGCCATTGCGTCGCGGTCGCGTCAGGGGCATCGGACGCACGCACGGTGCGCCAGGCATCAACTGGCGCTGGACTACACGTACCAAGCGTCTGCAACGCCGTTCGCGATGCCGCCACGAAGGCCGCATTGCCCCCGAGTCGAACGAGCCACTCCGTTCCGTTCTTCATCTGATGACAGCCGAGCGGCGCGTAGGGCCCCTGCGCGAAATCGCGCACGGCGGCCGCAGCGGCGCCACTGAGCACGTGGGTCTCGTCTACGGCCGGGCGTGCGCGGAGACGGAGGTGCACTTCGGTGACGACGCCGAGCGTGCCCCACGCACCAGTCATCAGCCGCGTGAGATCGAATCCGGCAACATTCTTCACCACGCGCCCTCCGGCGCGCACGATCCGACCGTG
>JAYTDH010000260.1:0-8560 GCA_043736095.1 Gemmatimonas sp. | reverse complement strand
GCCCACCGGTGATTTGCCGGAGCAAATGAACCGGTTTTTCGAGGTGATCACAATCCAGAAGAGCCTCGGAAAACTCCTGACCGACACGACCACCGCGCTCCTGCAAGTGGTGTTCGGTCTGTTGTTGCTCACGTTCTATCATCCGTACTTCACGCTCTTCGGCGTGCTGCTTGTGGTGGCTCTCCTGCTCATGCTGCGCATCACCGGGCCGCGTGGGCTCGAGACGAGTCTGATGGAGAGCAAGTACAAGTACCGTGCCGTGCACTGGCTTGAGGAGGTGGCGCGGACGGTCTCGACGTTCAAGTCCGCCGGGCGTGCCACGCCGGCACTGACGCGCATGGATGCGCACGTGAGCGGGTATCTGCGCTACCGTCAACGGCATTTCAACGTGCTCGTGGTGCAGGCCATGGCCGCCGTCGGTTTCAAGACCATTGTGACTGGCGCACTCCTCGTCCTTGGGAGCGTGTTGGTGATTCAGCGTCAGATCACGCTCGGCCAGTTCGTCGCTGCCGAACTCGTGATTGTGACGGTGTTGGCAGGAATCGAGAAGCTCGTTGGCTCGCTCGCATGGGTCTATGACGTCCTCACAGGGGTCGACAAACTCGGCGGCGTCACCGATCTCCCGCTCGAGGAGATTGGTGGGCTGATACTTTCCGCCGAGGATGTTGGTATCGGGGTCCGTCTCGAGGGCGTTTCGTATCGCTACCCGTCGGGCGCGCGCGAAGCGCTCTCCAATATTTCTCTTACGTTCGCGCCCGGAGAACGCATCGCGATCACTGGTGCGGATGGGTCGGGGACCTCCACGCTACTCGCGGTGCTCGCGGGGATGCTCCCTGGGTACACCGGCACTGTGACCCTCGGTGGAATCACCTTGCGCGATCTCGATCCGGCCGCGATGCGCGATCGCATCGGAATGCACATTGGTGCGGATGAGCTCTTCGAGGGCACGGTCGAGGAGAATATCTGTCTGGGTCGCGCGGGCATCGGGCCGCTGGAAGTGATGCGCGTACTCGAGCGCGTTGGTGCGCGCGACGAGGTGCAGGCTCTCCCGCTCGGGTTGCGCACGCCGCTCGTCAGTGGAGGTCGTGGTCTGACGTCGACGCTCCGGGTCCGTCTGCTCCTTGCCCGCGTGATTGTCGGCGGGCCCGGGCTTATGCTGCTCGATGAGACGCTCGCGAGCGTCGAGCCGGCCGCCCGTCGGGAGTTGATTGAAGAGCTCACGGCGCGTGACGACTCGTGGACGCTGGTCATCGTCTCACACGACCCAGAGGTGTTCGAGGTTTGCGATCGCGTAGTTGTGCTACGCGAAGGGGAGCGGCACGCCGTCGGAGCGTGGAGCGAACTCGCCGACGATCCACTTGTGCGTGCACTGGTCCCGGGCACGCGGAGGATCGCCTGATGGCACCCTCACATGATCTACTCGAGCAACGCGCCGACTCACTGGAGTCGGTGAAGCTCCTCGCGCGCCAGCCTTCGTTCCGTTCTCTCCGGCGGTGGATTCTCGCGATCGTCGGCGTGATTGTCGGGGTCGCGTTCCTGCCGTGGCAGCAGAACATTCAGGGCTCCGGCGAGGTCACGGCGCTTCGGGCGGATGAGCGCCCGCAAGAGGCAGTCGCCGCCGTGGGAGGACGAATCGCTCGCTGGTACATTCAGGAGGGCGAGGAGGTGAAGGCCGGCGATCCTATCGTCGCGCTCGCCGAGGTGAAGGAGGCCTATCTCGATCCGCGCACGCTGGAGCGCCTCGGCGAGCAGCTCGGCGCGAAGCGTGTCGCGGTGCGGGAGAAGGGCGCGAAGGCGGAGGCGCTGGCTGTGCAGGCCCGAGCCCTGGATAGTGCACGGCAGTTCGCCCGCATCCGAGCCGACAATCGCATCGCGCAGGTGCGCGCATCCCTACACGCCGCGCAGCTCGAGGATTCGCTCGCGCGCGTGCAGATCGTGCGGACGGAGAACCTCGTCCGCGATGGCCTGCGCTCGCGCCTCGAACTCGAGCAGGCGCGGGCGCGAGAGCAGCGCGCTCGCGCGCTCGCGCTCGAGCAAGAAGCGGCGCTCGGGACCGCGCGCGCCGACCGACAGGGAGTCGACGCCGACTATGCGGAGAAAATCGCCAAGGTGGACGGCGATCGTCGCGCCACGCTCGCGGAGGTGGCCGAGGGAAATGCCGAGCTCGCGAAGCTGGCGACGGGAGAGGCGAATCTTGCCGAGCGCCAGGGCTTGCTGGTCGTTCGTGCGCCGCGCGACGGCGTCGTCGTGCAGGTATTGCGGGCTGGCATCGGCGAGATCGTGAAGGATGGTGAGGCGGTGGCGACCGTGCGGCCGTCCAATCCGAAGCTCGCGGTGGCGCTCCAGGTGACGCCGCGCGATGTGCCGCTACTCCGCATCGGTGACAAAGTGCGTCTGGAGTTCGCTGGCTGGCCCGCGATGCAGTTCAGCGGATGGCCGAGCGTCGCGGTCGGGACGTTCGGCGGTCGGGTCGCGGTGATCGATCAGGTCGCGTCGGCGAATGGGAACTATCGCATTCTCGTTGAGGCGGATCCGGATCAGGAGTCGTGGCCCAAGGAACTGCTGATGGGGTCCGGCGCACGTGGGTGGGCGCTACTTCGCAACGTCCGCGTCTGGTTTGAATTGTGGCGGACTCTCAATGGATTTCCACCGGCGTTGCCGAATACGCCGGGCGCGGATCGGGCGACAGTCAAGTGATCGCCGCTCAATCGAGGGCAGGCGGATCACGCCTGCTGCAGCTTGCCTCACTCCTGCTCGCGGCGTGCGTGGTCACTCCGTTTCACGCGTCGCACGCGCTACATGTAGTGCACGTAGTGCACGTAGTGCACGTAGTGCACGCAGTGCGCGCGCAGGAGGGGGATTCACTCTCCCTCGATGTCTTTCTGACGCGCGTACGCGCCGCGCATCCGCAGGTGCGTCAGGCGTTCCTCGCGCGCCAAGCAACGGCCGCCGATCTCCTCGCGGCCCGCGGGGCGTTCGACCCGTTACTCAGCGCCTCGTGGGACACGAAAGAGTTCACCGGCATTGGCTACTACGACGAGTTCGAAGCGCGGCTCACGATACCGACGCCGTGGGGCGTGGATGTGCTGGTCGGCTGGGAGCGCGCCGAGGGCCAGATTATCAATCCCGAGCGCGCGACTCCCGCCCGAGGTCTACTTTCGGCGGGAATCTCGATCCCCGTGGGTCCGCGCCTCCTGACCGACGAACGCCGCACGGCGGTCCGCCAGGCGGAACTCGCGCAGGGCGCGGCGGACGCGGATTTCGATGCGACCCTCGCTCGCCTCCTGCAATCGGCCGCGCGGGCGTGGGGGATGTGGGCCGAGGCGGATCGTCGGGCCACGGTCGCGCGCGATGGCGTGGGACTCGCGAGTTTCCGACTCGTCGCACTGCGCCAGCGCGTGCGGGAGGGAGATGCAGCGCCGATCGACACGATTGAGGCGCTTGCTGAGTTCGAGCGGCGGGAGTTGGCGCGCCTCGATGCGGAGGCGGCCTCGCAGTCCGCGCGACTCGCGGTTGAAGGGTGGCTCTGGCGCGATGATGGTACTCCGGCGCCCTTGGGTGCCGCGGTTCGTCCGTCCGCCACGGCTTCGCTCGCCGACGAATCGAAGCTCGATGTTTCGGGGGACGTTCTCGCGTTTCTTGTGGCGCGCCATCCGCTGGTGCAGCAGGCAACGGCGCGCTGGCGGCAGGCCGATGCGGCGAGACGACTCGCGGCGGTCTCGCTTCTTCCGTCCGCGAGTGTAGCGCTGAGCGGACTCTCGGCGGGGAGTTCGTTCAGCGAGATTGAGTTGCCGAGCCTCAACGGTGGCGATGCGAAGCTCAGTGCGGGGGTCCGTATCCCGCTCTTCGCGCGGCGTGAGCTTGGCCGACTGCGCGCCGCGGAGAATCGCACACGAGCCCTCCGCTATGAGCGCGATCGTCTCAAGCGCGAGGTCGGGCTCGAAGCGGAGCGCGCGTTGATTGAACTGCGGGTCGTCGACGTGCTCATCGAACGGCAGGGAGCTCTGCTCGTCATGCAGGATCGACTTCTCGCCGCGGAGCAGGAGCGTTTCGTGGCGGGCGAGAGTTCGCTGTTAATTGTGAACCTGCGCGAGCGCGCGGTGCTTGATGAGCGGCTCCGGGTCGCGTCGCTCGTGTCGCGGCGGGCCATTGCGCTCGGGACCATCGCGGTTGCGCTTGGAACTCCGCAACTTGATGCGGGTCGAAACAGCGGTCGTTCCAGGCCGTAAGTAGGGCATCGCCCCACTTCTCTTCTAACACCCGTCACGATGCTGTCCGAACTCCACCTGCGCGCGCGTCGCGCGTTCCGTACGGCCTCTGCCGCGGCCTCGGTCGCAACCGTGGCCTCGCTCGGCCTGTCGTCGCTCACGCCGCGGATGGCGCAGGCTCAAGGATTCTCCGTTCCGGTCAATATCCAGCTCGGAATTCCGCAGGGGGAGTTCGCCAAGAACGTGAACCTCGCCGGCGGATTCGGGGTCGGTGGGATATACGCACTTAACGAGTGGTTCGGCCTCCGAGGTCAGGTTGATGTGCAGATATACGGCGCGGAAAATCGGCGCGTGCCACTCGGTGGTGGTGCCCTCGGGCTCATCACGGTTGATGTCACGACGACGAACGCCATCATCGGCGGCTCGATTGGCGCGCAGATCGGGATGCCGGGCGAATCCGCCCGCCCTTATGTCGGCGGGATGATCGGCTTCTCCTCGTTCACCACGTCTTCTTCAGTATCGGGGACCAACTCCACCGACGAGCCGTTCGCGAGTTCGACGAACTCCGTCGACAATGCGTTCGCGAAGATTGTCTATGGGGGCATCTACATCCCCGTCGGATCAAAGGGCACGCTGTTCGATATCGGCCTCCGCCACACGTGGAATGGTCAAGAGGTGCGTTATCTGACCCCCGGCGACATCATCGAGAATGGGAGTGGCGATGTCGTGCTGACGCCGAACTACACGCGCGCCGACCTGCTCACGATCACGATTGGTGTGACGCTGCGTCCCAGCAGGCGCCCCCGACAACCGAATTGACGCTGCGTCCGACGCGACGCGATTGGGGCTAATCGTCCGCGCGAAAGTTGCGGTCCTGCTTCGTAGAGGACCGCTTCTTTTTTTCGTCGAGCCGCGCGAGCTTCTGGCCGCGGGAGACTTTGGTGGCGCGGCGCACTTTCGGGACGACCAGCGCGTCGCGAATGGTGTGCGCTAGCCGTTGCAGTGCGAGCGCGCGGTTCTGCGTCTGGCTGCGAGTATCCGCCGCGACCACACGAATTGTCCCCGTGGTGTCGAGCCGCGACGCGAGCCGCGTTTCGAGCTGCGCACGCTGCACATCGGAGAGCGCATTCGACGTCCGCACGTCCCACGTCACCTCGACGCGGGTGGACGACGTGTTCACGTGTTGCCCGCCGGGCCCTCCCGCGCGTGACGCGCGGATGGTGAGTTCGGTAGCGGGGATTCGGACCCGTGGGTTCACGACGAGTCGACCCTCAGTATCCCAGAGATCGGCGGCGGGCATGGTTAGCTAATCTTGCAGAACGCAAGAGTATTCGCCACCTTGAAGCCGTTGCGAATTGCAAGACTGGAGGCCGGCATGGCGAGGGGGCGGGAGGGGACCAGCGAGCGGTACCGCGCCGTGCTCGAGCCGCGGCGCCTGCTACTCTGGATATACGTCGGGCGACTCTCGGTCGCGAGCGTGAACTTCGCGTGGGCGCTCCTGTTCGCGCTTTTTGCCGCGCCCACCAGCACGCTCATCGCCGCTGGGGCCTTCGTGAGCACGATGGCGCTCACGGCCTTCTCGTATGTGCGCACCGAGGTGAATCGGCGGAAGGCTGGGGCCGGATTCCTCTACGCCCAGTTCGTGCACGATCTCCTGCTCATCACGGCGGTCGTGCACATCACGGGGGGCGGCGGATCGCAGTTCGCCGCGATGTACATCCTCGTGAACGCGGCGGCCGCGCTCCTGCTGCCGATCGGCAGTTCGCTCCTGCTCGCGATCTTTGGATCGGTGTTGTACGTCGGTGACGCGTTCCTCGTGAGCGGGGGCGCACTCCCGCGGCCACTCCTGCTGCAGCTGGTGGTCTTTGTGTTGGTGGCCATCGGGACCGGCTACATCGCGGCGCGGTTGCAGGAAGCGGGCGAAGGGCGCGAGCGGCTCCAGGCTGAACTTGCCAGCGTGCAGCTGCGCGCCGCGGACATCCTCGCGAACATCCGCGCGGGCATCATCACGGTCGACGATCTGGGGCGACTGCTCTACGCGAATCCTTCAGCATCTGAACTCCTTGGGCTCCCCCTCGCGCCGCTGATGGGGACGCCGATCCTCGACCGATTGCATGCGACCGCGCCCGCGGTGGCCGAGGCGATCTCTGCGCACATCGGCGAACGGCGCACGAGTAATCGCTCTGAAGGTGCGCTTGTGCGCGATGGCCGCGAGATCCCGCTGGGCATCACGACGACATCGGTGAGCGGCGACCTTCGCCAGGTGGGCGGCGCCACGACGGTCATTATGCAGGACATCTCCGATGAAAAGCGCGTGGAGTCGTTGCGTCTGCGCGCGCAGCGCCTCGAGGCCGTGGCCGAGCTCAGCGCGTCGCTGGCGCATGAGATCAAGAATCCGCTCGCCAGCATTCGGAGTGCCGTCGAGCAGATGTCCACTCGTCAAGCTGCGACCGATGATGAGCGCACGCTCGGCGGGCTGATCGTGCGTGAATCGGATCGACTCTCGCGGTTGCTCAGTGAGTTCCTCGACTTCGCGCGCGTTCAAGCCGCGCGTCGCGTGCGCGTTGATCTGCGCGACATCGCGCGCGGTGCCGCCGCCCTCGCTGGCACGCACCCTGATCGCGGCGACGACGTGAGTCTCGCGCTCGAGTTCCCCGAGATGCCGATGGACGTCGACGGAGACGAAGATCTCCTGCACCGCGCCATCTTCAATCTCCTCCTGAACGCCTTCCAGGCATCGCCACCGACTGGGACCGTGACCGTCACTCTGCGGCGGGTTCCTCCGTCGCAGCAGCCCTCGGGGCTGCCGTTCCATACCGACGCGGTGCTCCTCGAGGTCCGCGACGAGGGAGGTGGAATCCCCGCCGAGATTGCCGACCGATTGTTCGATCCATTCATCACCACGAAGCCTGGCGGAAGTGGGCTCGGACTGGCCGTTGTGCATCGCGCAATCGAAGCGCATCGCGGCGTCATCCTTGTGGACAGCGATGCGCGCGGCACGCGCTTCACCGTTTTGCTTCCGTCTGCCGAACCATCCGGAGTTTCCTCGTGACTGACTTCCCTCGCCGGCCCAGCATCCTCATCGTCGACGATGAATTCGGGATCCTCCAGACGCTCGAAATCCTGCTGCGCGCCGAGGGGTTCGACGTGCACACCGCGCAGGGGGGCAAGGCCGCGCTCGACCGCATCCCGCAACTCACTCCGGACATCATCCTCAGTGACGTGCGCATGCCGCAGGTGGGCGGCGTGGAAGTGCTCGCCGCAGCGCGACTGCACGATCCCGAGGTGCCCGTCATCCTGATGACCGCGCAGGCGACGCTCCAGACGGCGATGCAGGCCGTCAACGCGGGCGCGTTCTATTACATCCAGAAGCCATTCCGGAACGACGAACTCCTCGCCATCCTGCGTCGCGCCGCCGAGCATCGTCAGCTGAAGCTGGAGAACAAATCGCTCAAGAAGGAGATCCGACGGCGGGATCGTCGCGCCGCGGGGTCGCCGATTGGGACGCACCGCCTCTGGCTCGAGGCATTGAGTCTCGCCGAAGCGGTTGCGCGCACCGAGTCGACCGTGCTGATCACGGGAGAGTCGGGCACCGGGAAAGAAGTTGTCGCGCGCTATATCCACGATCTCTCTCAGCGCGCCGACTCGACCTTCCAGTCGATCAACTGCGGTGCGCTCCCCGAGGGGCTGCTGGAGAGCGAACTCTTCGGCCACGTGAAGGGATCATTCACTGGGGCGGTACGCGACAAAGATGGCCTCTTCACCTCTGCCGCCGGCGGCACCTTTTTCCTTGATGAGATTGGCGAGACCACGCCGGCCACGCAGGTGAAGCTTCTGCGCGTGCTGCAGCATCGCGAAGTCATTCCTGTTGGTGCGACCGAGGCTGTGCCAATTGATGTGCGTATCATTGCGGCGACGAACCGTGATCTCGAAGAGGAGATCAAGCGCGGTGCCTTCCGTCGCGATCTGTTTTATCGACTCAACGTCATTGCGATGCATCTCCCGCCGCTGCGTGATCGGAAGGAAGATGTGCCGCTGCTCGCGGAAAGCTTCCTCGAGCGGAGTGCGGTGCAGCGCAGTGAGACCGTGAAGCGTCTGAGTGATGAGGCCGCCGAAGTGTTGCTCAACTACTCGTGGCCAGGCAACGTGCGTGAGTTGGAGAATGCGCTCGAGCGCGCGGTCATCCTCTCCACGGGCGCGTCGATCGGTGTCGGAGCGCTCCCCGAGCGCGTCAGCGAGCGTCGTACGGAATCGCTCGTGGCCGATCGCGTGGCGCCAAATCCCACGCTCGAGGTGATCGAGAAGGCGTACATCCTCTGGGTGCTCCAGAGTGAGCAAGGAAACAAGACTCG
>JAYTDH010000259.1:0-3968 GCA_043736095.1 Gemmatimonas sp. | reverse complement strand
GGCTACGGCCGGTACGGCTTCCCCGGCAGCGTGCGATACCGCTCCAGTAACTGATCCTGACGCGAGGGCCCCTTGTACTCCTGCCCTCGCACCCAGACGTGTTCCGCAACGGAACTGAATTCGAATGGATCGCCACTCCAGATCACCACGTTCGCATCACGGCCCGTCGCGATGGAGCCGATCTTGTCCGAGACCCCCATCACTTCGGCAGGGACCAGCGTGATTGCGCGGAGCGCATCCTCCCAGCCCATGCCGTACGCCACGGCGTTCCCTGCCTCCTGACGGATGTTGCGCACATTGAATGATCCGGCATCGCCGGGACCGTTGCCGATGAGAATCACCGTAACCCCCGCAGCGCGGAGCATCGCGGCATTCTCCTGACGTTGCCCCAACGAGTTGAAGCTCTCTGGGATGCTATTCATTGCGCCGGTAAAGACGGGCACGTTCGCCGCGGCGATTTCGCGCGCGACCATCCAACCCTCCGCCGCGCCGCCGAGCCAGAGCTTGATATCGTATTCCTTGGCGAACGCGATTGCCTCGAGGATGTCAGATGCCCGATCGACGGTGAGCAACAACGGGAGCTGGCCCGCGAGCACCGGCACAAGCGCCTCAAGATCGACCTGCCGCGCGAGGAAGTCGCGCGTGCCCCCGCGCTCGAACTCCGCGCGCCGCACCTGATACGACCGCACGTCGTTCATCAGCGAGCGCCATTTGGCCCAGTACTCACCGCGCGAGCCCGTCTCGCCAGCGGATGGATTATCGAAGTTGCCAGCCATCGCGGCGGGGCCCTTCCGCACCATCTCGCCAGCCGTGCGCCCTTCGAGCAGATCGATCAGCGCAATCTTTCCGGAGACCATGCCGCTCCCACCGGCCACGACTACTGACGTCACGCCTTCATCGCGCGCCGGCGCAAAGAACGTGCTGACCGGATTGATTCCGCGCCACGCTTCGAACGACGCCGAGATGCCGTGCTCACCGCGCGCGTTCGTGTCGTTGTAGCCACCGGAGAACTGTGGACCGCCGCCCTCGGCGAGGCCCAGCGTCGTCGCACTATTGATGAATCCCGGCGTGACCCACTTGCCACGCGCGTCAATTCGCGTGGCGCCATCGGGGATCTGCACATCACGTCCGACTGCGGTGATCCGACCATTCGTGATAATGACCGTGCCATTCTCAATCTTTGGCCCGCTCACCGGATACACCGTCCCACCCGTAATCGCGATTGTCTGCGCGTCGAGCGGAAGTGCGGTGAAGGCCACGATCGCCGCGAGGCGCAGGAAAATAGAAGCACGCATTAGCGGTTCCCTCGCACGCTCGGCACGTATCCGAGTTCGAAGTCGGTGCGCCACTGTTGCGCCGGATCATTCCGGTCGAACATCAGCGCGCCGTCGATATAGACACGTTCAGCGCGTGAGTACACGCTCAGCGGGTGACCGCTCCAGAGCACGAGATCTGCGTTCTTGCCAGCTTCGAGCGAGCCTGTCCGTTGCTGCACACCGAGAGCCCACGCCGGATTGATCGTGATCCAGCTGATCGCGTCCTCCTCCGTGAGCGTCAGCCCAGCGAGGCGACCTGCGGCGAGTGACTTGGCCGCTTCCTGATTCAACCGCTGCGAGTACGACGGGTCGTCTGAGTGCACGATGGAGCGTGCGCCCGCAGCATGCACGAGACCAACGTTTGCCTTGATGCCGTCGAGCGCTTCCATCTTGAAGCCGCCCCAATCCGACCAGATGCTCGCCGAGATGGAGTCACGCGCGAGCACATCGGCAATCTTGTACGCCTCGACGGCGTGATGGAACGAGCGAATCTGGTAGCCGAACTCGCGGGCGATGTCGATCATCACCAGCATTTCATCGGCCTGATAGCAGTGGTTGTGCACGAGGATGTTGCCGCGCAGTACTTCGGCGAGCGTCTCGTTGTTGAGATCGCGCGCGGGTGCCTCCCCCGTGGGATTCGCGTTGTATCGGTCCCAGCGACGGCGATACGCTTCGGCGTTGATCCACGCGGTGCGATACCCGGCGACATTCGCCATGCGCGTCGCCGGACCGCGGCTCGCGTAGACGCGCTTGGGGTTCTCGCCGCACGCCATCTTGAGGCCGTATGGTGCGCTTGGGAACTTCATCGCCTGCACCGAACGGCCCGGCACGACCTTCAGCACCACACTCCGGCCGCCGATCAGATTGGCCGAGCCGGGGAGCACTTGGATCGTCGTGGTACCGCCGGCGAGCACCCGCGGGAACTGCGGGTCCTGCGGCCACACCGAGTGCTCCGCCCACACGTGCGCGGTCACGGGCGCGGTGGCCTCGTTGCCGTCACTGTGTGCCGCGGTGCCTGGTGCCGGATACACGCCCAGATGCGAATGCGTGTCGATCAGGCCGGGCGTGACGTACTTCCCCTGACCGTCGATGACGAGCGCGCTATCTGGAGCCGTGAGGTTCTGCCCCACGGCGACGATTCGCCCGTCCTGCATCAGCACCGCGCCGTTCCGGATGAGCGGACCGACACCGGTGAAGATGTTGACGTTGCGAATCAGCGTCGGGCGCGACGGAAATGGCGCGTAGGTGCTCGGAAATGGGTCGGCGTTCGGGCGCGAGAAGGCCCCAGCGGGCGACGGCGGGGTGGCTGGCACGGCAGGGGCTGGCGCTTGTGCGGCTGGGGCTCCGGCACATGCCGCGAGCACGAGCGGCAGCAGCACGGGGAGCGCGAGAGCCAGCAAGAGACGAGGGAAGGGCTTCAAGCAGTGCTCCTCAACGAGAGTGGTGTGGCCGCGCGAGGCGCGACCGACCTACTGACACGACCTGCGGTCTGGCGGGGGGATTAACGGAGTGAACCTATTGCCCGAGGACCCGACGGGCCAGCGCCGGATCGTCGGTGCAGAGTGCGTGCACGCCCATCGTGGCAAACCGCTCCATCATCGCGGGCTCGTTCACCGTCCAGGCAATCACGCGGGCGCCGCTGGCACTCGCGGCGCGCACGAGGTCTTCGTCCACGAAGGGCCACTGGCGCCAGAGATCGCGGCCGCCCACGTCCTCGAGTGCCCGCATCGGTGTGACGGGATAGCTGACCTCAAGCACGCCTCGCGGAATCTCGGGGGCGATTCGCCGGGCCACCGCGACCATCCGGTGGTCGAAGGAGTGGACCGCGCCATTGCCTCCCGTGGCGGCGATTCCCGCGAGCGTACCCGGCACCGTCCCAGCGCCCTTGAGCTCGCAGTAGGAGGTCAGGCCCCCGGCATGGATTAGCTGCAGCGCATCCGCGAGGGTCGGTGGAGCAGGGTGCCCAGATGGGACAACGGGGTCATGATGCACCCTGAGCACGCCGTCGGGATGCAGGTGCACGTCCAACTCGATTCCCCCAGCGCCGAGCTCAATCGCCCGCGCGAACGCCGCGAGGGAGTTCTCTGGGCGCTCGCGTGACGCGCCACGGTGGGCGATGATTTCTGGACGGGGCACGGCGGTATCTTAACGCCTTCGCGCCCGCGCCGTCCTACCAAGTAACCGGATGACCGTACCCGCCCAGAGCCAGCCTGCGACCGACGAGGAGTTGATCGCCCGATGGCAGACGGGGGATCAGCGGGCCGCGGCTTTTCTGGTGGATCGGCACGCGTCCCCTCTGGCGCGCTTCGCGGCGAGCCTTGGGGTCCGGGAGGAGGTTGATGAGTTGGTCCAGGACACCTTCGTGCGCGCGTTCAACTCGCTCGATTCGTTTCGCGCCGACAGTTCGCTTCGCACCTGGCTTTTCACCATTCTCAAACGCTTGCTGTTGGACCGCAGGCGGTCCGAGCGACGACGAAAGGATGTTGCGGAGATCGACGAACGCGATGCGGCGACCGAGTATGACGCGCTGGACACGATGGTCGGCGACGAGGTGGCGCAGCGCGTGCGGGACGCCGTGAATCGATTGTCGCCGCTCCAACGCGAAGTCTTCTCGCTGCGAGTGAATGAAGGGATGGCCTACGCGGAAATCGC
>JAYTDH010000258.1:0-9248 GCA_043736095.1 Gemmatimonas sp. | reverse complement strand
CGCATCAGCGCCACCCGAGTATCGCGTTGCACGATGCGTGCGCGCACTGGTGTCATCGGCGCCGACCGCCGCGATCGCCTTTGACGTCGGCGAGGAAGACGGGGACGCCGAGCCTGCTGAATCGCTCGGCGAGCACCTGCAGTGAGATCGTCTTGCCCGTGCCGGTGGCGCCAGTGATGCAGCCGTGGCGATTCGCGAGCGCGGGGAGGAGGGCGAGCTCGGCGCTCGCGGACTTTGCGATGAGGATGTTGTCGACCATGGCGCGTAATCTGTCACGGCGAGGCGGCAGGCACCACAAAGGGGCGTGCGGGCTGGCGGACCGCTCCGCCCGCTCGCCCGAGACTACACGCCCTTTTCCTCGAGCAGCGTCATGAACTCCGCCGACTCCTTGAGCGCGAGCAACCTCTCCGGCACATCCGCTTCCTTGGAGAACTGGGCGATTTTGCCGAGCACGGGGAGGTATTGATTGGACACCTCGAGCGGCGGCGCGACGATGAGGAAGAAGAAATGCACCGGCTTGTCGTCGATCGCCTTGAAGTCGACACCGGCCTTTTTCCGGCCGAAGGCCACGCGGAGCTTGCTGACGACGAGCGAGCGGCAGTGGGGAATCGCGATGCCGCGCCCAATGCCCGTGGAGCCGAGGTTCTCTCGGCGCTTGAGCATCTTGAAGAGCATGGCCTCGTCCTTTTCGGGGAGGCGAAGGAGCCCGATCAGCTCCTTGAGGATGTCGTCCTTCGTGCTGCCCGCGAGCTCAAGCTGGATCGCGTCTTCGGCGAAGAATTCCCGTAGTTCCATACTCGCAACCTAACTCCGGCCGTGAAACTCGTCAAACCCTGTTGTTGCAAGCATTTGAGTGCCCTCCTAGCTTTCACGGGATGCGCTTTCCTTACCCGACCGGCAGCTCCGCCACTCCGCTCTTCTTGGCCCCTATGGCGGGGGTCTCGGAATCTCCCTTCCGTCGGCTCTGCCGCGCGTGGGGGGCCGATGTGGTCGTCACGGAGTTCCTCTCGGCGGAGGGAATCCGTCGCGAAAACGAGGCGACGATCGCCAAGTTGCGATTCACTCCCGAGGAGCACCCGATTGGCGTGCAGATCTTCGGTGCCGATCCCGATGCGATGCGTGAAGCATCGGCGCTCGTTACCGATGTGTTCCAGCCAGACTACATCGACATCAACTTCGGTTGCCCGGTGAAAAAGGTCGTGAAGCGCAACGGCGGCTCGGGCTGCCTGCGCGATCTCGATCTCGTGCAGCAAGTGATTCGCGCGGTGATCTCGGGGACGCATCTCCCGGTGACGTGCAAGATCCGCAGCGGATGGAGCGAGGAGATGCGCGATCCAGTGAAGATTGGGCTCAGGTGCCAGGATGCGGGGGTGGGCGCGATCGCGTTGCATCCGCGTACACGCACGCAGATGTACTCGGGAGCCGCGCGCTGGGAGGAAATCGCCGCGGTGAAGCAGGCCCTGTCGATTCCGGTGATTGGCAATGGAGATATCAAGACCGCCGAGGACGCGTATCGGATGTATCGGGAGACTGGCTGCGACGCGGTGATGATTGCGCGCGGCTCCTTTGGGCAGCCGTGGATCTTCACGCAGACGCGAGCGCTGCTTGAGGGGAAGCCGATGCCGGCCACTCCCTCAGTGGAGGAGCGCTTCAAGATTGCGCTCGACCATGCGCGCATGGTGCAGTCGTACGAGGCCGACTTGATTGGTGCGGCGCTCGAGTTCCGCAAGCATCTCGGCTGGTACGTGAAGGGACTTCCGAACTCGGCCGATCTCCGCAAGAAGCTTCACGCGGTGAACAGCTTCGGAGAGGTCGAGGGGATTTTTGAGGAGTACCTGAAGAGTCCGTGGATGGATGAGGTAGAGGCCGCATGAGGCGTGATCGCGTGCGCACGCTTTTGGCGGACGTGGCTGCGGGGCGCGTGCTGGTGGAGCAGGCGCTCACACATCTCGATGCCGCGCCGACCGAGGATATCGGTTTCGCGACGCTGGATCATCATCGCGCCCTGCGGCAGGGATTCCCGGAGGTTGTGTTTGGGGAGGGAAAGCAGCCTGCTCAGGTTGTCGCGATTTGCGAGAGACTTGCGGCGCACGGCGATGGCTTTCTCGTCACGCGCGCGGATAGCGCCGTGCAGGCTGCATTGCAACAACGGTGGGCGGACGCCGAGATCAACGGGCTCGCGCGCACGGTGCATTTGCGCGGCACGACTCCCGTGGCGCGCGGGACGCGCACCGTCGCCATCGTGACGGCGGGGACAAGTGATCTCCCAGTCGCGGAAGAAGCGGCAGTGACGTTGGATGCGTTCGGGCATCCCGTGCTTCGTGTGACGGATGTGGGTGTGGCGGGGATTCATCGCATCTTGGCGCGCCGCGAGACGTTGCAAGAGGCCGCGGTCGTGATTGTGGTTGCGGGAATGGATGGGGCATTGCCGTCAGTGGTCGGCGGCATGGTGCGCGTGCCGGTGATTGCTGTCCCAACGAGCGTGGGGTATGGCGCGGCGTTTGGCGGACTGGCGCCGCTGCTGACGATGTTGAATTCGTGCGCGGCGGGCGTCACGGTGTGCAACATCGACAATGGCTTCGGTGCCGCGGTGGCCGCGGCACGTATCCTCGAGCCCTAGGAACAATCGCCGATGGCGTGGTTCTATGCGATTGTCGTCCTGGTGGTGGTCGTGTACTTCTGGCAGCGCGGGCGATTTCCATCGCTGCAGTGGCCGGGCGATCGCGCGCCGAAGCTTGGCGAGGCACGGACGGAGGTGCGCGACGAAGACCTATTGCGCGATACGCGCCAGTTGCTGGCGGCATTTCGCACGGATGAGACGCCGATCTCGGTCGATGCCGAGCGCGAAGATCGGCGTGTGGTCGAGCGGTCGTTGCAGCTGCTGATGGATCAAGTTGGCGCGCACGAGGTCGTGATGTGGCGGCCGGACGTTGAGCAACCGGGGAAGCTCGTGCCGGGAGGGTGGGCGCGCGGGCCGCAGCCCCCCCCGTTGAACGAGTCAGAGAAACTGCTTGTTGACCTCAGCGCATCGGAGCAGCGCTCGACGTTTAATGCCGGCGGCCCATCGATCACGATTCTCTCGGTCGGCGTGATGCTTGGCGAGGATCGTGCCGCGGTCTCGGCGCACTTCCGCGAAGAACCCACATTGGGCCGCACGCACTTGACGGAGTGGGTCACGCGGCACGGGCGGGCCATCGCCGATCTTTATGAAGTGGTCCGTGCCCGTTCGGCTGTGGCGCACCGCAACCAGAAGTTGCGCGCGATGATTCGCACGGCGACGACGCTGCAGGGGAGTCGCGATCCGATTGCGCTCGAGGAAGCGCTCGCCCGCAATGCGTGCATCGTCACCGGGGCCGCATGGACAATCATTGTGCGATGGGATCCGGTGGCCCGCGTCGGGATTCCTACGCATGTCGGCGAGCACTCGCCGGCATTTGGCGCAGCGATTACCGCGCGCCAGGGTTCTCTTGTTGGCGATGTGTGTCGTACGGGGACGCCGAAGGGGTATCCGGATGCGCGCCCGATTCTCGCGTCGCGTGAGCCGGTGTTCGATGGGGCGCCGCTCCCCGATGGTACGCGCTCGTTGCTGATCGTGCCATTGCGACGAAGTGATCGCGAAGCGCCGATTGGCGCGATGGTCCTTGGGCATCACGAGCGCGGTGCGCTCACGAGCCATGATGGACATGGTGCCAATGATCTCGGCACGATTGCGGCGGGTGCGTTGGAGACGGCGTGGGCCGTGCAGGAGGCGACAGAGCGGGCGAAGACGGATCAGCTCACGGGCCTTCCGAATCGCCGCCACTTCGACGAAGCGTTCGCGCGGCTGATGGGCGAAACGGACCGATATGGTGGTGCGGCCGCGCTCGTGATGGTGGATATCGATCACTTTAAAAAGGTGAACGACACGTATGGGCATGAGATTGGGGACGCCGTCCTGATCGCGGTTGGACAGTCGTTGGCAGGGGAGCGGCGTACGACAGACTTTGTGGCGCGGCTTGGTGGTGAGGAACTGGCGTTGATTTTGCCGCAGACGGACGTGCCGGGCGCTGTGGAGTTGGCGGAGCGACTCCGTGCGGGGGTTGAGGGGCTCCGGGTGCGGACCGCCGCGGGGGAGATACGGGTGACCGCAAGTTTCGGTGTGGCCCTGCACCTCGCGCGCTCAGGCTCGGCTGCGCGACTCTATGAACGAGCGGATCGCGCGCTCTATGCGGCCAAGCATGCGGGCCGGAATCGCGTCGAGCTGGCGCCGGACGAGGCAAAGCCGGATTGAACTTCGGGGCTCGCTTGGGTAGTATTGAGGTGTAGCAAGGGGGCGACCGGTTTCGATTGTGTCAGTGGCTCCATGGCTGCGCGCCCAGGTCTTCGGGTCCCTGGTTAAACACTCGGAAAATTCCAACTGCGAACAACAACTTCGCTCTCGCTGCGTAAAGCCTAGCTTTACCGTAGCAGTGCCCGAGAGGTAGCCCCGCCCGGGGCGACATTCGGGTATCGCAAATCCGGGCTAGTTTGTCGGTGCGTCCTCCGCCGACCGACGAGATTCAGATGGACTCATCTGTACGACGGAGGCCTGTCGGCCAGCGTACAGAAACACCAATCGACGGGATACGCGCGTAGATGCTGTGGAAGATCGGATGCAAGACGGGAGTTCGACTCTCCCCGCCTCCACTGAAGTTGGTAGTGTTGCGAGTAGGTCCAGGAATACGAATCAACTATAAAGTGGGCGGACTCTCTTGGGTCCGCCCGCTTTGTCGTTCTGGGAAAGCGTGCTTAGGGGTGCTGCTCAGTCGCCGCCGCTGTCGAGGCGAGTCGCCGCGACATGACAATCGCCGAGGCTGGACAAGCAGCCGTGAACTCGAGCGACGCCTGCACGGCCGCTGGGGCGTCCGCGCGCGTGATGCGCGTGAAGCCAAAGCGCGGGAACCAGTCCGCAGCCGTCTCGGTGAGCAGGACCAACTCGCGCACGCGATTCGCTTCGGCGTGGGAGATCAGTGCGCGCGTCAGAGCCTCACCAACGCCCATGCCGCGCAGATCGGGGTGCACCACGGCCGACCGGAGAAGTGCCGCATCGCCGAAGCGTTCGAGTCCGATCGCCCCGACAATCCTCGCCGCCCGCTCCGCCACGAAGAAGTGGGCGAGGTCATCGGGCAGGCCCGCCAACGGAAGCTTGGCCGCGCTCAAGAGTGCATGCACGGCCGACGCGTCCGTGGAGGTCGCGGCACGAAGGTGGATATCGGAGGCGAGCGGGCGCGTCATCACTATGACGATAGCCTCTGGAGTGCGACGGCGCTCGCGACGCAGAATGCCACGCTCCAGAGCGCCGAGCGTCGGTCGTTCCACAGCAGGGCAAGGGCCACGAGGGCAATGGCGACGTCGACTATGGTTCCGAGCGCTGCCTGCCCGACCGGATCGATGAGCGCGGCCGCGAGGAGTCCCACGACCGCGGCATTAATCCCCGACACCGCTCGCCGTGCCCGCGTCATGGAGGCGACCCGAGACCACACCGGCAGGACTGCGACGACGAGCAACAATCCGGGTGCGAAAATACTAAGCGCGGCCGTGATGGCGCCGGCCAGCGGCGAGGCGCCCGTCGGAACCTGCGCGCCGAGGAAGGCCGCAAGTGAGAACATCGGACCGGGAACTGCTTGGGCGGCACCGTAGCCGGCGAGGAAGGCATCGTGGCTCACCCATCCAGTCGACACGACGGATTGCTCGAGCAAGGGCAGGACGACGTGTCCGCCGCCAAAGACGAGAGCGCCGGCGCGATAGAACGCCGCGAAGGTGCCTCCGAGAACGGGCGCGGCCGTCTGCCACACGAGCGCGAGCGTGAGTCCGCTCGCAAACAGGACGAACGCGATCGCCGCAACCACTCGACCATACGGTACCCGGAGCTCTACTGGCGCGTCGCAGTGGGGGAGCCGCACCCAGAGGAGGCCGCAGGCGCCGCCCGCGCCAATCGCGGCGAGCTGCATCCATGGCGCACGAACCACGAGCGTGGTCAGCATCACACCGATGGCGATGACCACGCGACGCCCATCGGGCGTCATCGCGTGCGCCATGCGCACCACGGCGTACGTGACGACAGCCACCGCGGCGAGCTTCAGTCCGTGAAGCATGCCAAGCCCGAGAGGGGATCGTAGCGCGAAGGTCGCCTCCGACAGCGCGAAGAGCAGAATCGCCGACGGGAGAGTGAACGCGACGAATGCGGTAAGCGCGCCGCGCATCCCCGCGCGCAGCAGCCCGATGCTGAAGCCGAGCTGGCTGCTCGCTGGTCCGGGCAGGAATTGACACATCGCGAGGAGCTGCGCGAATTGTGACTCGTTCAGCCAGCGTCGGCGCTCGACGAACTCGCGCCGGAAGTACCCGACGTGCGCGATTGGTCCGCCGAACGAGGTGCACCCGAGCCAGAGGAACGCGGCCGCGACCTCGGACACCGTGCCCCGAGTGGAATTCGCTGACGATTGCGGAACCTCCGGAGGATCGAACGGCTCGGGCATCGAAGGAGCCTACGGGGACGACGAACGCGCGGCAACCCTCGCGCGCCACTCGACTCCGCTCCCGTTCGCCGCGATATTCCCTGCGGCCCCATTCGCCGCCCGTTCCCTCACTCGCGACAACCATGTCCCCGACCAAGCATACGTGGCGCTTCTTCCGCGCCGGCGGCTCCGACCAGGTCGCGCTCGAGACGGCTGATGACCTGCGCCATCTCCGTGAACTCGATCAGAAGCTCTGGGTGGCGCTGGCGTGCCCTGTGAAGGGGCTTGAGGTCGATGAGCGCACGTTGGCCCTTATGGACTCCGATCAGGACGGCCGCATCCGCGCACCGGAAGTGCTCAGCGCCGTCGAGTGGAGTTGCGCGATGCTCAAGGATCCGGCGTCCCTCTATGCCGGCGGTGATCTCGCGCTCGCGTCGATCGATCCGACGAACGAAGGCGGTGCTCGTCTGCTCAAGTCGGCGCACGAGGTCCTGAAGAGCTTGGGCAAGGCCGAGTCCTCGTGCATCACGGTCGAGGACTCGACGATGCTCGAGATGATCTTCTCGCACACGCGCTTCAATGGTGACGGCGTGGTCTCGCTTGAGATTATCGACGAACCCACGGCGCGCGCGGTGGCGACGGAGATGATCGCTCAGCTCGGTGCCAAGACCGACCGCAGCGGGAAGCCCGGATTCGACCAAGCGACGCTCGATGAGTTCTTCCTTGAATGCAATGCATACGATGCGTGGTGGAAGCGCGCGGAGTCTGATGCGGCGGCGCTCCTCCCGCTTGGCGCGGAAACTGCGGCGGCGTACAGCGCCGTGCAGGGCGTGCGCGCAAAGATTGACGACTACTTCGCCCGCTGTCGCCTAGCAGCGTTCGACGCGCGGGCCACCGCGGCGTTGAATCGCCAGGAGACCGACTACCTCGCGCTCGCCGCGCAGCATCTCGAGACGGGGTCGCCTGAGGTCGCGGGATTCCCGCTGGCGCGGGTCGAAGCGGGGCGAGCGTTGCCGCTGCTTGATGGCGTGAATCCGGCGTGGGCGGGCGCAGTTGCCACGTTCCGGGGGCAGGTGGTGACACCGCTCTTGGGCGCTCGTGCCGTGTTGACCGAAGAAGAGTGGGGAACAATCCTCGCACGCTTCGCGGCGCACGCGACGTGGGCCAGTGAAGGGCACGGAGGGAAGGTGATCGCGCTCGGACTCGCGCGCGTGCGGGAGATTCTCGGTGGGTCGGGAAAGGACCAACTCCAGGGACTAATCGACGAGGACGCGGCCCTCGCGCCGGCGATGAACGCGCTCGACGACGTGGAGCGACTCACTCGATATCAGCGCGATCTCGCCCGCCTGCTCAATAACTTCGTAGCCTTTCGCGATTTCTACTCGCGCGAGCGGCCGTCGGTGTTCCAGGTGGGGACGCTCTTCCTCGATGGTCGGAGTTGTGAACTCTGTGTGCTCGTGGACGATGCGGGGAAGCATGCCGCGTTGGCTGGACTCGCGAAGTGTTATCTCGCCTACTGCGAGTGCACACGCACCGGTGGCGAGAAGATGACCATCGCGGCCGCGTTCACGGGCGGAGACAGCGACAATCTGATGGTCGGCCGCAACGGCGTCTTCTATGATCGCAAGGGGCGCGATTGGGATGCGACGATCACGAACGTGATCGAGAATCCGATCTCGATTAAGCAGGCCTTCTGGGCGCCCTATAAGAAGCTCGTGCGACTCATTGAGGAGCAGGTCGCCAAGCGCGCAGCGGCCGGCGCAGCGTCAGCGGATGCGAAGGTGGGGAGCGCGGCCGCCGCCGCGACATCGGTAGACACGGCGAAACAGCCGTTGCCCCCGAAGAAGATTGATGTGGGCACCGTCGCCGCGTTGGGCGTGGCGTTCGGTGCGCTGGCGACCGCATTCGCGGCGATTGCCGGCTATGCGACGCGTACGCTGTCGCTCCCGTTCTGGCAGGTCTGCTTAGTTGTCGGCGGACTCGTGCTGTTGATCTCGACGCCGAGCATGTTGATCGCCTGGCTCAAGCTACGGCAGCGTAATCTGGGCCCGATTCTCGATGCGAACGGATGGGCGGTAAACGGCCGCGTACAAATGAACGTGCCGTTCGGCGGCGCACTGACCCACGAGGCGACGCTTCCCGTGGGGGCGCAGTCCAGTTTCGTCGTGAAGTATCCGGAGCCGCCGACGGTGCTCCCGAAGTTGATTGTTGGGGGAATCGCCATCGGGTTCGTGGTCAGCTTGTTGAACTACCTCAACGTGCTTCCTATGCTCGGCGGGCAATAAGCTCAATCTCCACCTGCGCGCCGAGCGGGAGGCCGGCCACGGCCACGGTGGTGCGCGCAGGGTAGGGTGCGGTGAATCGCGATTGGTAGGCTGCGTTCATTGCTGGGAAGTCTTTCATGTCGATCAAGTACACGTTGCACTTGATCACATGATCGAGGGTGAGATCGGCGGCGGCGAGGACCGCGGCGAGGTTGTCGAAGACGCGGTTGGTCTGCGCTGCGACATCTCCGTCGATCAACTTCCCCGTGGCGGGGTCGATGGGCGTCTGTCCGGAGCAGAAGAGCTCGTGACCGTTCCAGACGGCCTGCGAGTAGGGGCCGATCGCCTTTGGGGCATCGGACGCGACAACGGGTTGGCGTGTGGTCATGGATAGAATCTATCAAAGCGCACTTTGCGCGAGGATCCCGATGTTCGCCCAGCTTCGTCAGATTGCTCTGCCCGCCGTGCGCGCACTGGGTTTCACTGCGGTTGTCGCCACCGCGGCGATGGC
>JAYTDH010000257.1:0-1519 GCA_043736095.1 Gemmatimonas sp. | reverse complement strand
GACGCTGGCGTTCTCACAAATGGCGCACGTGCTGGCGATCCGTTCGAGCCGCGATTCGCTCTTCAGCATCGGTGTGCTATCGAATCGCTGGCTGGCTGCGGCGGTCGCCGGAACCACGATGTTGCAGCTCGTGGTGATCTACGTGCCGATGTTCAACCGTGTGTTCGGCACGTTACCCCTATCGACGGGTGACCTAGCGGTCACGGTGGTTCTTGCCGGCGTCGTCTTTGCCGTCGTGGAAATAGAGAAATCGCTCAAGCGCCGCGGGACAGCAAATTCAATCAAGGTACGGGACGTATGACGCCTTTGCGCGCGCGCGGCGCGACCGTACAGACGCTCGCGCGCTATGAAGAGGGCAGCGCTCGCGCCGTCGTCGACCGGCTCATCGCGATGCGGTTTGCGCAGGATCAGGATCGCCTCCGCGTCGGCGAAGTGATGCAGCACCTGCGAGCAGGTGACGATGTCCACGCTGTGGTCCGCGAACGGGAGCGCGAGTGCATCGCCGACCTCGGCGTTGCCGAGGTTGGAGCGGGCATCCGCCTCGAGCGCAGGGTCCGCCCCTGGATCGTCCAGGATCTCGCGCCCACGACGGCGCGCGGGGACGAGGAGTCGCATCAGCGAAGGTCCCGGCGCAGAACAGGAGCGACGACGAACGTCCTGAGTGCACGCATGGGGATTCTGGGAGTTCGGGAGGGACACCCGGAATCTACGCCCAGCTGGCTCCCGCGGGGACTGTTGCGTTGATTACCTGAACCCACCGACTGACGGACCAGGCCGGTGGCAACGGCACGATCAGACGTTGGCTCTCACGACGCTGCGAGAGATCGCGGAGGAGTACGCGCAGTGCTGTCATTCAGGAATACGGTCTTCGCGCTGTGCTTGGCGTCTGCACCGACGGCGCTCCTCTCACAGCAACGGTCCGCGCCCGCGACAGAGGGCATGGTCCTGTTCGTCTGCGAGCACGGTACGGTGAAGAGTCTCTTGGCCAAGCTGCTCTTTGAGGAGTATGCGGCCCATGTCGGTCTCCCGATGCGGGCAGAATCGCGCGGGACCGCCGTTGACTCTGTGGTACCGCCGTGGATGCGGGCACGACTCAGTGCCAGTCAACTGTCCCTCGGCGGCTTCAGTCCGCGTGCCTTGGCGGCGCAGGACCTCGCTGGCGCGAGCTATGTGGTCTCATTCGATCTGCCAGCCGCTGTGAGTGCCAGTGCACGTGCACCGCGGGCGCGGTGGGATTCACTGCCGCCGGCGAGTCAACAGTTCGAGGCGAGTCGGGACGCGATCAGGGCGCGTGTGCACGCGCTGGTGGATTCGCTGAATCAGGCGCGTCAGGCGCGCGCACCGACCAGCGACCCATCGATCGCGCGACTCCGCATCGCGCCGACCGTGCGCAGCTTCATCGTGGGCGACTCACTGCGGATGCGCGTCGAGGCACTCGACGCGCAGGGCAACGTCATCCCGGGCGCGCGGATCCGCTTCGTCGCGCGGGGCGGCGCGTTCCAAGGCAGCGTTGACTCGC
>JAYTDH010000256.1:0-3317 GCA_043736095.1 Gemmatimonas sp. | reverse complement strand
ACCGCACAGCTCGACAAAGAACACACGGCGCACGGTGTCACGGCGGCCAGTCTCGGCGACGCGGAGGTTGTCGTTGAATTCACCGTGCCGCACGAGGCGGCGCGGTTGGTGCGTCAGTGCGCGGCGATTGGTGTTCCGGTGGTGAGTGGTACGACAGGCTGGGAGGCCGAGCGGGTGCTTGTCGAGACTTTTGTGCGCAACTCGAATGGCGCACTGCTCTGGGCCCCGAACTTCGCGCTCGGCGTGCATCTCTTCGCCAAGGTCGTGGCCGAGGCCGCCCGCCGATTCGCCCACGAGCGCGCGGGCTTCGATGCGCATATCGTGGAGACGCATCATCGCCACAAACTCGATGCGCCCAGCGGCACGGCACGCTTGCTCGCTACCATCGCCGAACAGGGGCGTGGCGAACAGGTCCCGATCACAAGCGTGCGCACGGGGAGTGTGCCCGGCACGCACGAGTTGATTTTTGATGCCGCTTTTGAGCAGGTGCGCCTTGTGCATGAGGCGCGCGATCGTCGCGTCTTTGCGGCGGGTGCGTTGCAGGCCGCGCGCTGGTTGGCGGGCAAGCGCGGCGTCTTCACGCTAGATGACTTCCTCGGAGATGCTTCCTGATGCCCCACAGACTGCGCGGTGCCATCACGGCGTTAGTGACGCCCTTCCACGCGGACGGCTCGATTGATGAAGCCGCACTCGGAAACTTGGTGGAGTGGCAGATCACCGAAGGCATTCACGGCATCGTGCCGGTGGGATCCACCGGTGAGGCGGTCACGCTGAATCTCGCTGAGCGCGAGCGCGTGGTGCGCATCACCGCTGAGCGGGCGAAGGGACGTGTGCCAATCATTGCGGGCGCGGGGTCCAACGATACCGCGGCAGCGATCGAGGCCTCCAAGGTGCTCGGCAAGGCGGGCGCGACGCATCTCCTGCATGTCTCGCCGATGTACAACAAGCCGCCGCAGCGCGGGATCATCGCGCATTTCACGGCGGTCGCCGATGCAGCGCCATTGCCGATCGTGCTCTACAACGTGCCGGGGCGCACGGGGAGCAATATGACGGCCGAGACGACACTTGAACTCGCCGAGCATCCGAACATCGTGGGCGTGAAGGAGGCTTCAGGGAACACCGGGCAGATTGATCAGATCCTGCGCGGGCGTCCGGAGGGCTTCGCCGTACTGAGCGGTGACGATGGCCTCACGCTCGCAGTGATGGCCGCCGGCGGCGATGGTGTCATCTCCGTGATCTCCAATGCGGTGCCCAAGCTCTGCGCTCAGCTCACGGCGGCGCTGGCCAAGAGCGATCTCGCCACCGCGAGCCTTATTCATCATCGGCTCGCGCCGCTGGTGGAGGCCGCGTTTATCGAGAGCAATCCAATCCCGATCAAAGCCGGACTGGCCATGATGGGGAGGCTGCGGAATGTGCTGCGTCTTCCGCTTGTGCCGCTTGATCCTAAGCACGAGGCGCGGATGTCGGCGGCGCTGCGCATTGCTGGAGTGACGTTGTGAGCGCGACGGTGATGGAGGCGCTGGAGAAAAAGATCGAAGCGCTCTTCGCACTCCCGGCCGATCAGTTGCCGAGTGACGCCGAAGCCACGGTGAATATGCTGCTTGAAGCGCTGGAGTCTGGCGTGCTCCGTGCGGCGGCGCACGATGACGACGGCCGTTGGCACGCCGTGCCGTGGGTGAAGCGCGGCATTCTGCTCGGCTTCCGAGTGGGGAGGATCGTGCAGATGTCGCCCAAGGGCTCGCCCTTTCAGTTCTTCGACAAGCACACGTACCCCACGCGCCCGCTCACGCTTGAGGATGGCGTGCGGATTGTGCCGGGCGGGTCGACCGTGCGCCGCGGCGCGTATCTCGCGGCGGGCGTGGTGTGCATGCCACCGATGTATGTGAATGTCGGTGCGTGGGTCGGGGCGGGGACGATGATCGATTCGCACGCGCTTGTGGGATCGTGCGCGCAGATTGGTGCGCGTGTGCATCTCAGTGCCGCGGCACAGATTGGTGGCGTGTTGGAGCCGGTGAATGCCTCGCCCGTAGTGATTGAGGATGACGTGATTGTTGGCGGGAACTGCGGCGTGTACGAAGGGACGGTGGTGCGCGAGAAGGCGGTGCTCGCCGCAGGCGTGGTGCTCACGCGTGGCACGCCGGTCTTCGACTTGGTGCATGAGCGGGTCATTCGCGGCAGTGCGGCGCAGCCGCTCGAGATTCCGGCGGGCGCGGTGGTGGTGCCGGGCGCCCGCGCGGTGAAGGGGGGCTTCGCGGAGGCGCAGGGCATCTCGCTGCAGACGCCAGTGATTGTGAAGTACCGCGACGAGAAGACCGATCTGGCGACGGCGCTTGAGGCCTGGCTCCGTTGAAGCGTCTCCGCGTTCCCGGCGACAAATCGATCTCGCACCGCGCGCTGATGATTGCCGCACTCGGCACAGGGCGCTCGCGTGTGCGTAGCATCCTCCGTTCGGCCGATATCGAGTCCACGGCGGATGTGCTCCGCGCGCTTGGTGTCCACATCCCGCCGCTCGACGGCGACGAAGTGGTGATCGAGGGCGTGGGCCTTCGTGGACTCAAACAGCCGAGCGTTCCGCTCGACTGTGCCAACAGCGGCACCACCGCGCGCTTGATTTCCGGCATCATCGCCGCCACGCCGATCGAAGCCGAGTTGATTGGCGATGCGAGCCTGAGTCGTCGGCCGATGGGGCGTGTGGCGGCGCCACTCGGTGCGATGGGAGCACGCTTCACACTGCCGCCGGGCGGTGGACTGCCGCTCACGATCCGCGGCGGCAAGCTGCAGGGCATCACCTGGCACCCGGATGTGGCGAGCGCGCAGGTGAAGACCGCGATTCTGTTCGCCGGCCTTGTAGCCGACGTGCCGGTGGAGGTGCACGAGCCAGCGCAGACACGCGATCACACCGAGCGGATGCTGCGGGCGCGCGGCGTCGACATTCGCGCGGAGAATCTTGTGGTGTCGCTGCTGCCCAGCGCGCGACTCGATGCCGGCGATGTGGATGTCGCGGGCGATCCCTCCTCGGCGATGTTCATCGCGGGGCTCGCGGCCCTGGGCGGCGTGCGCGGTGGTGCGGTGCGCGCGGAGAATGTCGGCGTGAACCCCGCGCGCGCCGGGGGCTTTCGTGCCTTGGTACGGATGGGCGTCGCGCTCACGTACGAGGATACGATGGTGCAGGGAGGTGAGCCCGTCGCGACGGTGGTGGTTGGGCCGGGTGAACTTCGGGGCATCACGATTCCTCCTGGCGAAGTGCCCGGGTTGATCGATGAGTTGCCGCTGATTGCCTGCGTGGCCGCACGTGCGGCGGGCGAGACGCGCGTCAC
>JAYTDH010000255.1:0-14572 GCA_043736095.1 Gemmatimonas sp. | reverse complement strand
CTCACGGCGCGGTATGTCGAGGCACTGAAGGGCACGAAGGTAAAAATCGTGGACACGCGGAAGACGACGCCCGGTTGGCGGCACCTCGAGAAGTATGCGGTGCGCTGCGGTGGGGGCGGCAATCATCGTGCGACGCTCGCCGATGCGGTGCTGATCAAGGACAACCATCTCGCGGCGTGCAATGGGGACGTCGCGCTCGCCGTGCAGCGCGCGCGCACGCTTGCGGCCAAGGGCCTGTTGATTCAAGTCGAGTGCGACACGGTGGCGCAGGCGCGGGCCGCGGTGGATGCGGGCGCGGATGCACTCTTGCTCGACAACATGCCGGTGCACGCATTGCGGGAGTGTGTGCAGCTCGCCAAGAGCCATTGCTGGACCGAGGCCTCGGGCGGTGTCACCATCGAGACCGTGCGTGGCATCGCGGAGACGGGAGTGGACCGCATCTCGGTTGGGGCGTTGACGCACAGCGCGCCCAGTCTCGATCTCGCGCTGGATTTCGAATGACCGAGCTGCAATGAGCAATCTGCAATGAGCGATCTGCGATGAGCCTACCCCCAGCGCGCGTTTCCGGACCAACCCCGACCCCCCGCTCGACGGCGGCCATCGTGGCAGGGTCGGCGGCGGCGTGGCGCCAAGCGATATGGATCATCGCGGCCGCCACGTTCTGTCGCGTGCTGCTCGCAGCGTCGGTCCCGCTGTTCCCTGATGAGGCGTACTACTGGGATTGGTCGCGGCATCTCGCGTTTGGCTACTTCGATCATCCCCCGATAGTTGCGTGGGCGATTGCTGGAGGAACGGCAATCTTTGGTGATACGCCGATCGGTGTGCGCCTCGTGCCCATTATGCTCGGCGCGGTCGCGAGTCTCGCGGTAGCGGGAAGTGCACGCGCGCTCGCCGGCAACAACGCGGCGCGCTTCGGCGCGGTGCTCATGTCGGTGATGCCGCTTTCGGCGAAAGGCTTCGTGCTCGCAACACCGGACGCGCCGCTACTCGCCGCGATTGCCGTCACGCTCTACTGCATCCTGCGCGTGCTCGATCCGATCGCGCCGCCGCGGACACAGATGCAGTTCTGGATCCTCGCCGGTCTCGCGATTGGCGTGGCGATGGCGTCGAAGTTCACCGGCGTGTTCGTGCCGATGGCCGTGACGGTCGCGATGCTGCTCCACCCGGCGCTGCGTTCGCAGCTGCGGACCGCGGGACCCTGGCTCGCGGTGATCGTCGCATCGCTCGTGATGCTTCCGGTGCTGCGCTGGAATGCGCAGCACGACTGGATTGCGTTTCGTTTTCAGCTCGGACATGGTCTGGGCACTGCCACGCGCGGCTCGTGGTGGCAGCGCGAGCTCGAGTTGATCGGCGGGCAAGCGCTCCTCGTCACGCCAATTCTCTTCGGCGCGCTTTTGCTGGGAATCCAGCGGAATCTCGATCGGCGAGGCGAGGCCCGCAGATTCTTACTGGCGATGGTCGCACTCTTGTGCCTCGCATTCTTTGTGTACAGCGCCACTCGCCGGTCGGTAGAAGCCAACTGGCCAGCGATCGCCTGGATTCCCGCGATGATTCTCGTGGCAGCATCACGTCCCGCGATGCGCACCCTCTGGGAGCATCGGGCGGCGTGGCTCGCGAGTGCATTCACGGTGCTGATTGTTGCGCAGGTGTCTGTGCCATGGATGCCATTGACGCCGCGGCGCGATCCGGTCGCGAAGGCGCATGGCTGGGCCGCGGTCGCGACTAGCGTGGACTCGATTGCCAAGGCGCTCGGCGGCGCGGTTGTGATTACGACGAATCGCTATCAGGATGCCGCGCAGTTGGCGTTCAATCTTCCGATGCACCCCGAGGTGTTGGCGCTGAACATCGGCGCGCGTCGTAATCAGTATGATCTCTGGCCGCGTGTGGCCGAACGTGCCGACTCAGGCGCGACAATCCTCTTCGTGCTCGACGAGCGCGGCGAACCCACGTCGGATTTGCCGCCGCCGGTGGCGCGGCTCGCGCCGCACTTCGCCGCCGCAACGCGAGGTGCGCTCCTGCCGCTTCAACGGGCGGGCGAGGCATACGCGCAACGTCGCGTCTGGATTCTCTCCGGTTGGGTCGGCACCTGGCCCGCCGATTCCACTGATCCTCTCAACATCCCATGACGACCCCACCCGCAGTGCTCGACCCGAAGCTCACGGCGTGGTTCGACGCCAACGACGCACGCGTAGAGGATGACCTCTTCACCTTCCTGCGCATTCCGAGCGTGAGCGCGCGGTCGGAGCATGCGCCGGATATGTTGCGCGCGGCGGAGTGGCTCAGTGCGCAGTGCGCTCGCATCGGCATGACGACGGAGATCTGCGAGACGCCAGGGCACCCGATTGTCCTCGCCGAGTGGCGGAAGGCGCCAGCTGGTGCGCCCACGGTGCTCATTTACGGGCACTACGACGTGCAGCCCGCCGAGCCACTCGAGTTGTGGACGACGCCGGCATTCGAGCCGACGCTGCGCAACGGAAATATTTACGCGCGCGGATCGGTGGATGATAAAGGCCAGCTCTGGTTGCATATCGCGGCGCTCGAGGCACACCTCGCGACGCGTGGGACGCTGCCGGTGAATGTGATTGTGATTGCCGAAGGTGAAGAGGAAGTCGGGAGCGAGCATCTCGCCGCATTCATTGAGACGCATAAGCAGCGCCTCGCCTGCGATCATGTTGTGATTTCCGACTCTACGATGTTCGCGCCAGGGATCCCGAGCATCTTGAGTTCGCTCCGCGGACTCGCGTATCTCCAGGTGGATGTGACTGGGCCTAACTCGGATCTGCACTCGGGGATGTATGGCGGCGCCGTGGTGAATCCGGCCACGGCGCTCGCCCGCATCATCGCGAGCTTCCACGACGCCGACGGTCGAGTGGCGATTCCAGGCTTCTACGACAAAGTACGGCCCTTCCCAGACGCGGTGCGTGCCGGGATGCGAGCGCTTCCGTTTGATGAATCCGAGTTCAAGTCGCACCTCGGCGTGGATGAGTTGGGTGGCGAGCCGGGCTACACCACACTCGAGAAATTGTGGACGCGGCCCACCTGCGAGGTGAATGGAATGCTCTCGGGGTACACGGGCGAAGGTGCGAAGACGGTGCTCCCCGGGCAGGCGATGCTCAAGGTGAGTTTCCGCTTGGTGCCGGATCAGGATCCGACAGAGATCGCGGCGATGGTCGAGGCGCACATCAGGCGAGTCGCGCCGCAGGGAATCACCGTCAAGGTGACGGCGTTGCACGGCGGACATCCGTGGCGCGCGGATCTGGAAGGGCCGTTGTTTGACGCGGCGGCGCGAGCGTTGCACGGGGCGTTCGGGCGGGCGCCGGTGATCGTGGGCGAGGGCGGGTCGATCCCGGTGGTGAATGACTTCGCGCGGATCCTGAAGGTGCCGGTGTTGCTGATTGGCTTTGGACTCCCCGGGGAGAATGCGCACGCGCCGGATGAGTGGATCAGTCAGTACAACTTTCGGACGGGGATGAGGGCGGTGGCTTTGCTTTGGGACGAGCTGCCACGGCAGCTGTGAGCTGTAAGCCTGAAGCTGTACGTGAACCGCAACGGAAAACGGCCGCCCGAAAGGACGGCCGTTCTCTTTCTGCTTAAACCTTACAGCTCACGGCTGTAGTTCATAGCCCCGCGAGCAACGCATCGTTCGACGTCGTCCCCGCAATCCGCTTAATGAGCCACTCCATCCCCGCCTGCGGCGGCATCTGCTGCAGGCCGCGGCGGAGCGTGTAGATCGCGTCGATCTGCTCTGCCTTGTAGAGCTTCTCCTCACGGCGTGTGCCTGACGTCGCGATATCGAATGCGGGGAAGATGCGCTTCTCGGAGAGTGAGCGGTCGAGCTTGATCTCGCAGTTGCCCGTGCCCTTGAACTCCTCGAAGATCACGTCGTCCATGCGCGAGCCAGTCTCGACGAGCGCGGTCGCAATGATCGTGAGGGAGCCGCCGCCGTGCTGCGGCAGGATGTAGCGAGCCGAGCCGAAGAAGGCTTTGGGGCGCGCCATCGCGGAGGTATCGAGGCCGCCGGAGAGGGTGCGCCCTGTGCCGCGCTCGGCCGTATTGAACGCGCGAGCCATGCGGGTGAGCGAGTCGAGGACAATGACGACGTCCTTTCCCTGCTCGACGAGCCGACGGGCGCGCTCGATTACCATCTCCACGACTTCGACGTGCCGTTTGGCGGGTTGGTCGAAGCTGGAGGCGACCACTTCGCCGACCCCCCACGAGATGGCTTCGCTGACTTCCTCGGGGCGCTCGTCCACGAGGAGGATGAGGAGCGTCGCTTCGGGATGATTCGTCGCGATGCCCTCAGTGATTGCCTGCATCAGCATCGTCTTGCCGGCGCGGGCCGGCGCGACGATGAGGGCGCGCTGGCCGTAGCCGATTGGTGCGATGAGATCGATCGCGCGACGCGTGACTTCGGGGCCACTCTTCGCGGGCTTCCCCGTCTCGAGCGTCAGGCGACGCTCAGGATACGAGGCCGTGAGTGTCTGAAAATCAGCGCGACGCGGGCCTTCGACTGGTAAATCGCCATTGATCTCGACGATTTCGGCGACCGACACACGGCCGCGGGTATCGCGTCCAGTTCGGGCTGTGATCGCATCACCACGCCGGAGTCCGTACTGCCGCACGAGCTGCGGCGGGACGAAGGTATCGCCGGCGTCATTGAGATAGCTGTGCTCGGCACGCCGGATGAAGCCCGCATCGCGGGCCGGATCGAACCAGCCGCTCGTTTCGCCATCAACGACCAGAATGACGGTCGGCTGATTGTTGTCGCGCGAATTGGCCTGGTCGTTGCGCGGCGGACGTTCGCCGCGCTCGGGGCGCGGGCCGCGATCCTGCGCATCGGGGCGTTCGTTGCCGCTACGAGGACCGCGACCACGCTGGCGGCGGCCTCGACGGCCGCGTCCGTTGCGATCCTGACGATCCGGACGATCCGGACGATCCTGACGATCCGGACGATCACCGCGATCCTGCCAGGGACGTCCGTTGGCGTTGGTCCCATCGCGCGGTTGCGCGTCGCCGCGCGGGTCAGTCGTTGCGGACTCGGCGCCTGCGTTCACGCCATCCGCGCCATTGTTATTGAGCGCATCAGGGCGCTCGCCACGTTCGGTCCGTTCTGGTCGCTCATCGCGATCCGTTACGGGCGCCGATTCCGCGCCGGTCTCGCCGGATGCTTCGGCGCGGTCAACGCGGCCCCGTCGGGGGCGGCGAGGCCGTGCGGGTCGCGCACCAGCGACGTCTCCGCCGGTGTCTCCGCCGGTGTCTCCGCCGGCGTCTCCGCCGGTGTCATCGGCGGTGGATCGTGCGGAGGGGGCACGGGCCTCAGACGCCGGAGCGGCGGAGGACTCGAGGTAGGGATCAGCTTCTTGTTGTGCTTCGGCGGCGGCGCCGCGACGCGGGCGCGCACCACGCCCACGGCGGGGCGGACGTTCACTATCGGTCATGCGAGGGGGTGTGGGACCACACAGGGTCGTTGCGGGAAACTTTCCCGCGATTCAGCGATGTGAGAGCAAAGCGACCTGACGGCATCCATCCGAAGCCCGGTCTTCAACCGGGACGCGTCGCGCGCGGTGGCGCGGCGGGGACTGTCTGGGAGCGCAACTATCCGGGTGGGCAAAGGCCTCACACATCAGATCGTTGTATCAGTATGCCCTCGGCAGGGCGGGGGCGCAAGGGCTTCACTCCGGTGTGTCAACGTTCAGTAGAAATGTCCCCTGAGTTAGTTCAGTAGACTTGTCCTCTGGTGAAAGAAGGAAATCTCGTGATAAAGGCAGGAGTGCAGCTCGTCCGGCTCATGCGTGAGCCGAGATTTGGTGGCGGGGCATCGGCACTTGGCTGCTCCAGCGCGTGCGCATCGCCATTTGTGCGGCGCTCAGTGGCTTACCACTCCGCGTGAACCCGGCCGGCGCTGCGGTGACGATAGGCGGAGCCGCCACGACTGGCACGACTGGCACACTCGCCCTGCGGTGGATCGCGCCGTCGATCAGTGTCCATGCGAGATCCTGTTCGCGCCCGCTCGCCCGCGAGCACACGACGACGCGAAGCCGACCCTCCCGGTCTTCGCGCACGAACACCTGGCCTTCAGGGGCCGCGTGGCGTTGCGCAGCCCGCGTCGGCGTCACTTGCAGGGCGCGGTTCTGATACCGCACCACCCAGTCCTTGCCCAAGCGGCGCGACTCCTCAAGGCAGAACACGGTGTCCAGGTCGAGGGTTGGGCGCAACGCGGTATGGGCGTTTACACCACTCTCGGGAAGCACGGCAAAGCGCCGGTTGTGATCCTCCACATATTCAGCCTCCAGCCATGCGTTCGCCACGTCGATGGTGGCGATCTGGCGCAGACGCATCTTCTTGACCAGCCGATCCTGACTCGTGCCATGATTGCGCTCAATCCGCCCCTTCGCTTCCGGCGACCGTGCTAATGATGATCTGGATGCCGAGCCGGTCGCACATCAGGCCCAGCTGCGTCCGAGGCGGACGCCCCGCGACGAGTTCTTCGGTCGTCGGCTGTCGCACGTAGACGGTCTTCGCATCGGTATAGAGCGCTCGCGGAACGCCGTACTTCGTGATCCACGCCCGAAGCAAATCGGCTGCGGCCCAGGTGGTCTCCTGTTCGCCAAAGCGGGCCAGCATCGTCCCGGTTGCGTCATCGATGATCGACATCAGGCAGGGCCGCGGTCCACGACCCTCGAACCAGTCGTGAAAGCTCCCGTCAAGCTGCAACAACTCGCCGAAAGCTGCCCGGCGTGGCCGACGCACATGCACCGGTCGCGCCCGGCGCTGCCGACTCCACAGACCCGCCGCCACCATCCACCGCCGTAACGTCGGCACCGGGATGAGCACCCCGTGCTCCGTCCACAGATGCTCGGCGGCCAACGTCGGACCGAACCGCTGCCCAGGGCCCGCGGGCGGTCCGCTGTAATGCGCGCGGATCAGATCGAGCACAGTCATCAGTTCCGTCGCCGGGTGCGCACGATTCGATCGCCGCCCAACATTCCCGTGGCGCAGACCGCGACGCCCGTGCGTTGCAAAGCGGCGGAAAAGCCGCCGGACCTGCCGATAGCTCACCCGCAGGTGCGCCGCCGCTTCCGCCAAGGTCAGATGGCCTGCGGCAACCTGCGCAAGCATGGCGCCTCGGGTTGCTTCTCTGGTGCTCATTGCGATCCGCTCCACTGGTGCCTCCTCGAGAGGCAGCCATGTTAGAGGACAGATCTACTGAACGCACCAGAGGACATAATCACTGAACTACCACAGGCTTCACTCCGCGGGGACTTCTTCTCGGACAATCTTCACGAGGCGCCGGGTGAGTCCGATGCAGCGCTCAATCGCCGAGCGCTGAGCATCGGAAAGGTCATCCATCTCGAGCATCTGAAGCTCGGCGAGGAGCCCCGCGAGTGGGTTGTTCAACGTGTGCTGAAGCGACTTCTTCGGTGCGAATTGATCCATGACGACTCCGGTGCCGCAGGGGTTCGAGGCCCAGTAACTTTGTGCATGGTCAAGTCCGTGCACGATGCGCGCGCCGCCGTTGCGGCCGCGGTAAAAGAGTACAGAAACAGCGGGGACATTGCGAGGCTGCTCGCGGCGCTTGATGCCGTGTGTCACGCCACGCCGAGCACGGCCGAGCTGATTGCCGCCGTTGAACCCTACCGCGAACTCCACGAGGTCGCCGGCCCCGTGTATGAGCGGGTGGTGGAGCGCGAGCCGGAGAATGCCGAAGCGTTGGTGGCGCTGGCGAATGCGTACTGGCTCACGGGCCGCGGGCCCGACGTCGTGGGGGAGATCGCCGGACGCGCACTCGCGTCGGACCCTACGAACCGCGCCGCGTGGCATCTCTGGGCCCTCACGGAATCGTCGCCACGGGGCCGGATGACGCGCTGGCAGCAGGTCACCCAGCGCTTCCCCGACGACAAGCTCGCGCACGCCGCTCTCGCCGACAACGCCACGAGTGTGGCGAGCGCCGAGAGCGACCCCGTGGCGCTCAAGCTCGCGGTCGGGACCTACGAGATGCTGATGGCCACGGCGAGCGACCAGCGCGAGAAAGAAGCGCTCTCGGCGGCGCTGACTACGCTTCGGAGCTGGAAGTACTAGGCGCGGCGATGCCCGGGGAGTCGGGCATCAGCCGCGCGGCCAGCAGGGCGACAAAATCATCGGGCGCGATGCGATCCCGCGCCCGCGCGGTGGTGAGTCCACAGGCCCAACGCATCGTCTTGGTGAGATGATGCGGGCTCGAGAAGCGGAGATGATCGGCGACGTCCTCGATTGCCGCCTCGCCATCGCGCAGGAAGGCATACGCACGCAATACGCGCGCCCCGGCAATCAACTCACGCGGTGACGACAACTGCGCGCGCTCGCATTCGCGATAGATCGTTCGACGTGACACGTTCGCCGCGGCGGCGAGATCTGGGACGCCCTTGAAGGCGGCCGGCGTGTGAATCACGCGTTCAACCGCGCGCGCCACCTCGGCCGGCAGCGCGCGCAGCCGCGGTTGGATGCGCGCGACGAGTTTCTCGGCGAGCTCGACGCCTGGCTGACGCTCAAGGACTCGGCGGAGTTGCCGCGGGTCGTCGTCCACGCCGTACAGGACGAGCTGGTCCATGCCGTCGCGTCCGAGTTCCACGAGTGGTGCCAGCGTGGCCTCGGTGAGCGCGGCGTACAGCACGATCGGGAGCGAACGAAACTCCTCGCGGATCACGCGGATTGGCCCCGTGTGGGGTGCATCAGCAGCGCCGAAGTGGGGATCGACCACCAACACATCCACCGGCTGGCGGCGAATGATGCTGTGGGCGTGATCCCAGTCGAGCGCGACGTGAAGGCGGTGCTGATCGCCGACCGCACTACGGAGTCGGGCAAGCTTCGGAGGTTCACAGCAGGCGGTGATGATCATCGCGTGCTCTTGGCCGACGAACCGTCCGCCGCCGTGAGCTCGGCGAGGGCGATGTCGTGCAACGAAGCATTGCCGAGTACCGCTGCCTCGGCAAGAATCTTCCCGAGCGCGTTCTGGGCCGTTGCGTGGTCGCCGCGAGCGAGCGTGACCTTCGCTTCGCCGATGCGCGCATAAAGGATTCGCGACCGATCGTGCGCGCGCCCCGCGAGCATCCCCGCATTCTCGTAGGCGCGGCCGGCCCGCTCAAGTTCGTTCACGCCGCGGAAGCAGAGCCCTTGCATCATCAGCGCGTCGAAACCGAGATCGAGATGGGCGCGGCTATCGACGTACCGCGAAACGGTCGCGTAGACGTCGGCGGCGAGACGGAGCTCACCGCGACGCTCGAGGAGACCGGCGTAGGCGTACACGCGCGGCAGCACCGGCTGGGCGTCGGGATCATGTAGCATCGTGATGGCGTCAATCACTCGCCACAGTACGAGCTGCGTCTCGGTGTCGTGACTCAGTGCCTCGACCGCCGTGCGGGTGGCTGCGTGGGCGGGGAATAACGGATCGGCGAGCATCCCCCCAGAGGCGATCCACTCATCGAGCAAGCGGAGCGTTAAAAACGCGGCCTCAAGCTCCGCACGCTCGGGCGATTTCGCCGGTTGGCGAGAAGCAGCGGCTAGGAACTCCACGTGCTTAAGAGCGGGTTTTGGGCCCCGGGGACGTCTAATTGGCATTGAACCCGAGACTCTGTGGCAAAAAGAAGGGATTAAGGCTCACCCTGAAAAGGTACACTGGTGTTCCCCCCGAGAGTGGCTGCGCTGGGCCCCGGCCTGCAGCTGTCCCGAACGACGCCCCCCGTGGCGGGCCGGACGGTGACTCGTCCGAGGGATGAGGGGGTAGGCAAGGCCATGCAGGTGCGCGGGCCGCCGTATCAGAGTGATACGCAAGAGTGACACGCACGCAATTCCGCGAGAACGAAACGCTGTCGAGACTTCTTTGTACGGCAGCGCGCACGAGATGGTGTGCTTCTTGCACGACAAATCAGAAGGTGGTGTCTCCCAACTGATGTGACGCCGAGCAAACATCGCGGGTAGTTGGCGCAACGGACACTTCGAGTGACGCGAGGATGCAGATGGATGTGATGGTCGAGTGGGATCAGACAACGAGCGCCGAGGGATCGATCGCGCGCGTCAGTGCCGTGGCCTCCGCCGAGATGCTCGAGCATCCGACGCGGCACGTCGTGACGCTCTATGGCGTACCGACGGCCGAGTCGTTGGCACTCGCACTCGCCGCGACGGTCGAGGCGCGGAAGGCCGGTGAGTCGACTCCGCTCGCGACCCGCGACCTTCGCGTCTCCACGTCCGATGGCGCCGTAGGCGACTCCGCTTGGCACGATCGGAGCACGGGCGAGATTATTCGCCGCGAACTCTCGATCCCGCTCACGGTGCTGCGTGAGACGGCGGCCGAGTTGCTCTCCGAGGGTGGACAAGGCATTCGTCGCCTGCTCGCTGGGCTGCTGATGCCGGACTGGCCTGAGGGAACACGCCGCGCGCTCACGCTGCAGGTCGCAACCGCCGGTGGCTCGGGGTCGATAGACCAGCTGGCCGCCCTCCGCGAAGCCGACGCCGCGAACTTTAGCGACGACGAGTAGTCGCGTCGACAAGTAGTCGCGTCGACAATCCCGCCGATCGGACATCGCCAGACGCGAAGGTCGTGGCGGGTGGTTCCCTTACACGAGCGTCGAGAAAATACTGATTGACCCTCCGCGTTCTGGGTGGCAACGTCACATCCCCTAGATGCGCCCGCCTCAAGGCGGGAGGAGGGATGTCCCGATGCGGGAATACAAGAGCGCGGAGATCCGCAACGTTGCGGTTGTTGGTCATGGAGCGAGCGGGAAGACCACTCTGGTCGACGCGCTCGCTTTTGTTTCGGGGGCCTCCCGACGACATGGCTCGGTGAAGGACGGGACCGCGCTCACCGACACCTCCCCAGAAGAAATCGCACGCGGCTACTCCATTTCGCTCAGCTGCGCGTTCGCTGAGTGGCGCGACAGCAAGATCAACTTCCTCGATACGCCCGGCTACGCGGATTTTGCGGGCGATGCGATCTCGGGATTGGTTGCCGCCGACGGTGCACTCGTTGCGGTGAGCGCGACCGCGGGCGTAGAAGTCGGTACGGAGCGCATGTTTCGCGAGGCGGTGAAGCGCCAAGATCCCGTGTTGTTCGTGGTGACGATGATGGACAAAGAACTCGCCGACTTCGATGCAGCATATCGCTCGATCAAGGAGAAGCTCTCGGCGAAGGTCGTGCCGGTGGAGATTCCGATTGGCGTCGGCGCGGGCTTCAAAGGGATTATCAATCTCTTCACGAAGAAGGCGCACATCTACACCGCTGGGACAAAGGCCGGTGAGTACCAGGAAGTCGCGATCCCGGCGAGTGAGCAGGCGCGCTTCGAGCGCTATCACGCCGAGATGGTGGAGGCCGTCGCCGCGACGGACGATTCCCTCCTCGAACGCTTCTTCGCCGGCGAGGAACTTCCGGGCGATGAGGAGATGCGCGCGATGAAGGAAGCGATGAAGCGTGCCGAACTCTTTCCGCTGCTCTGCGGATCCGCCCATCTGACCTACGGGATACGCGCGCTGCTCGATCTGCTCGTGACACTGATGCCGAACGCGTACGAAATGGAGGAGCTACACGCGCTGCATGGCGCCGAGGGTGCGCGTGAGGTGGAGGTGCATCCGCGCGAGGATGCTCCATTCACGGCGCTCGTGTTCAAAACGACGACCGAACCGCACGTGGGTGAGGTGAGCTACTTCCGGACCTATAGCGGCCTAATCATGAACGGAGCGGAGGTCTACAACGCGACGCGCGCAGGCCCCGAGAAGCTCTCGCATCTCGCTGTGGCGCAAGGGAAGGATCGGATCGAGATCACACGGTTGTATCCGGGCGACATCGCCTGCGTGGCCAAGCTGCGCAACACGCACACCAACGACACGCTCTCCACGAAGGATCATCCCGTGCGGATGCCTGGCATCCCGTTCCCCGACGCGCTGGTGTCGTTCGCGATCGAAGCCGCTGTGCGCGCGGACGAGGAGAAGTTGCAGACCGGATTGCATCGGCTGCACGACGAAGACCCGACAATCCAGACGCATTTTGAGAACGAGACGCACGAAACGATTGTGGAGGGACTCGGCGAGCGGCATCTCGAGGTCGCGCTGGCACGACTGGAACGGCAGTGGGGAGTGAAGGCTACGCTCCGAGCACCGCGCGTACCGTATCGCGAGACGCTTCTCGGACAGGCCGAAGGACAGGGCCGCCACAAGAAGCAGACGGGCGGCAAAGGACAGTTCGGCGACTGCTGGATCAAGATTCGTCCGGCAGCGCGCGGCACGGGCTACAAGTTCATCGACAACATCTCCGGCGGCGTGATCCCGCGACAGTACATCCCGGCGGTCGAGCGTGGGGTGCAGGAGGCAGCGGAGCGTGGCGTGCTCGCGGGCTATCCGGTGGTGGACTTCGAGGTCGAGGTGTTCGACGGCTCGTACCACGCGGTGGATTCGAACGAAGCGTCGTTCAAGATGGCGGGGATTCTCGCGTTCAAGACGATTGCTCCGAAAGCGCGACCAGTGCTACTCGAACCATTGATGCATCTGCACGTGCACACACCGGACATCTCGCTCGGCGATGTGCTCGGCGATCTCTCTGGGCGGCGCGGTCATATTTTGGGGACTGAGCCATCGGCAGATGGGAATGGCTCGGTGGTGCAGGCGGTGGTGCCGATGTCGGAGTTGCATCTGTACGCGACGCGGTTGCAGAGTCTCACGCATGGGTACGGGAGCGTCACGTACCGGATGCATGGGTTTGAGCAGGCGCCGGCGGAGGTGGTGGCGAGGGTGACGAAGGCGGCTGATCACACCCCGTGATCAGCGTGCGCGCTCACACCTTGTGATACGCAATCCGCGCTGACTCCGCCCGATCCGCCGCCGTGTACACCTCGAAGTCGCCGAAGAATCCCGGTGCTTCGTGCTGCAGTACGCGGAGCACCATCAGGGCCATGCGCCGAATCTCGAACTCTGCTCCCTCACTGGAGCGGAGTTCGAGCATCGTGCGCCAGGCACGCGCATTGCCCGTCACGACGATCTTCGTCTCGGTGCTGTTGGGTAGCACTCCACGCGCCGCCTCACGCGCCATTTTCCGGCGGTGAATCTTGTCGTCCACCCACTGGTAGCGCTGCATCAGTTTGTCGACGAGGGCGATGTAGGTTGCCTGCGCGGATTCGATCTGCGTCTTCCACGCGTCGACAAGGGCGTCGTCGCCGATGATCGCCGGGGGAATGACAAACGCGGCATCGGACTCATCGACGTAGCGTTGCGAGAGTTGTGAGTACGCGAATCCGGCGCGATGGCGCACGAGCTCGTGCGTGAGCGAGCGGCTCACGCCCTCGATGAGGAGCGAGTAGTTGGCGTGCTCCAGCACCGAGCCGTGCCCCTGCTTCTTGATGTTTTCGAGATACTCGCGCGTGGAGCGGCTCGCGGGATTCTTCTGACTCATGTAGCAGAGCCGCCCCGCGAACTCGGCGAGGCGTTCGCCATCGGTGCTGTCGCCGATCCAATTCACCGGTAGATGTGCAGGCTCCGCGAAGGCGGGGCGGGCCATGACGGTGATCTTGGGTTCTGTGTAGAAGTGCGGCATCGTTGAAAGGCAGATGTGAGTTGGGAGTTGTGAGTTGAGAGGAACAACTCACGGCTAAAAACTAGCGCGGGGCAGGCTACAACAGCGACAGCCTCGGCGTGGCCCACGCGTTGTCGCGGACGATTTTGTCGAGTGCAGCGCGCGCGACGGGGGGCAGGTGCGGGAGGGCGGGGTCGTATTTCACCTGATCCAACGGACGAGCACCCAGCGCCGCGATCTTCACGCCAGGGTTCAGGATCCCATCGGGATCGAAGGCGTCCTTTGTCTCGGCGAACCGCTGCATCGCCTGCGACGACCAAGTCCGCGCCATCAACGGTGCCCGCAGCCGCCCATCGCCGTGCTCGCCGGCAAGGGTTCCACCGAGGTTCGAGACCAACGTTGTCACTTCGTTCATCAAGAACTCGGCGCGCCCCCGCCAATCGACGTCCTTTGTGTCCACTAGGGCATTCACGTGCGCGTGGCCGTCGCCCGCATGGCCGAAAATCACGCCCTTGAACCGCGCCTCCTTGAGCGCGCGGCGTACGCCCCGCACGTACTCGGCGAAGCGCGCCGGAGGGACACAGCCATCTTCGACGAGCTGCATCGACTGCAACTTGGGTGCGAGGCGATTGAGGATGGGGCTCGCCGCGTGGCGCAACTTCCAGATTCTGGCGCGCGTGGCATCGTCGCGCGCTTCCTCGATGAACAGCGCGCCCCCCGCCTCACACCAGCCGCTGAGCTCCTGCAAGCGGCCGCAGGCTGCACCGTCACTGACGTCCTCAATCTCGACGAGGAGGACCGCCTCGAGGCCGTGCGGGAGCACCACCGGAAGCGGCTCGCCGGAACTCGACGCAATCTCGAGGAACGAACGGTCGAGCAACTCGACCGCGCTCGCGCCGGCTGCGGTGAGTCGTCCCGCGGCCGCGGCCGCGCCCTCAAGGTCGGGGAACCCCGCGATGAGCCCCGCACTTCCCCCCGCGCGCGGCGCGAGCTTGAGCTCGACACCGACGATAATCGCGAGCGTACCCTCGGAGCCGACAA
>JAYTDH010000254.1:0-2499 GCA_043736095.1 Gemmatimonas sp. | reverse complement strand
GCCGAAACGCGCGCGCGGATGGCCCGTGAGCAAGGCGCGCGCTTCATGCTCCAGGGCGACGTCCAATCGATTGAGGACAGTGAAAGAGGCGAGCGCATCGTCTTCTATCAAATCGATGCCACGCTGATTGATCTCGAGAGCAACACGAAGATCTGGATCGGCCAACACAAGATCAAGAAGTACATCCAGCGTCGTCGCTTCACGCCATAAGTCAGGCGCGTTCGCGCACGTACAACACTCGCGTCGCCCACACGAACACCGCCCACACGAACACCGCCCACACGCAACTTCTCCGGAGCCATCATATGCGTTCGCTCGGACTCGTTCTCCTCCTCGCCGCCTGCGCGCCGTATCCGCAGCGCGTGCGCCAGCCCGTCACGATTCCCAACAACGCGACCGTGCCCGCAGTGAGCGGCGCCGATGCCGCGATCGCCGGCGGGATGGACCGCGAGCGACTCAAGGCATCGGCCGACTCGGTCTATCTCATTGGTGTCACCGGCTGCGCTCCTGCACACTGCGAGTCGATTGCGCGCGGAGAGATCGCCATCGGAATGTCGCCCGACCAAGTGATGGCCGCGGCGCGCTCAGCCCCACAAGCTTGGATCGTACGACGCGCCGGCGAGTTTGGCACAATGGTCCCCGCCGTAGTGTCGGCCAAGCCCTATGACCGCATGGGCGAAGTGATGATGATCCAACTCGAGCGTGGCGGCGCCAGCGTCATCAGCCGTCGTGGGCCCCAGGGCGTGATGGTCGTTTCACGTCCGCAGGACGCCTCGGCTCAAGCGATGTCGCGACAGCAGGCCGACGCGCTCGTGCGTGAAGGCGATGATCTGGTCGCGGCAAATGATCTGGCCGGCGCGCTCAATCGCTACGATCGGGCGAGTGTGCTCGATCCGCAGCAGCCTGAGATTGAATACAAGGCCGCGCGTCTGCTCGATCTCCAACTGCGTCCGCAAGAGGCGCTGATGCGCTATCAGCGTTTTCTCCTCTCGATGGATATCGAGCGCATCCGCGCGCAGGGTGACGCGAGCGCGAAGATGGCCGAGGCGATCGCGCTGGCGCAGCAGCGCATCGTGGTCCTCGAGAAGCAGGTCCGCTAACTCAAGTGGACGGTCGCGTGCCCCGCGCCGCCAAGCTCCTCCGACTCGCCGTCGTGCTGCCGCTACTCCTCGCGAGTAGCGGTTGTGCGGCGGCGAGCATGGCATGGCGCTCGGGCCCCCCGGGGATTCCCGCTGAGCTGACGATCCGCGATCACCTCACCTATGGGCGTGCCACGACGGCGTGGACCGCGATGGGCGACAAGAAGCTCCGCCCGAGCGATGCCTTGCTTCGCGCGATGTATCGCGGCGTCATTGGACTTCACGCCGGCGAGTACGAAGGCGGCTCGCGCGCGATGGAGCGCGCCTGGAACCTCGTCGATGAGCGCTATACAAAGCGTGCCTCAGTCGGCGTCGCATCGATTCTCACATCCGATGCGACGCTGCCGTATTACCCGGGGATCACGGAGCGCATGTTCATCCCCTACTACGGTGCGCTAAACTGGCTCGCGCGGAACGAGCTGGATGAGACCGCTGTCGAAGCGCGTCGGCTTGCGGCGATGCTCGCGGCCGAACGCGAAGATCAGCCGCCACCCGAGCTACGCGGGATGTTGCGATACGTGACTGGTGTGTTGTTCGAGGCCGCGGGCGAACGGCAGGATGCGATCGTCGCCTATCGCAATGCTGCCGCGCTGATGGGCACGCTTCCTGGCGACACCACGTTCGCCGGGCCCGACTCCGGCGATGTCGTGGTGTTCATTGAAGATGGTTACGTCGGGCGCCCCGAGCCGCGCGAGATCGGCGTCTATATGAACCGCGATGAACTCGTTGGCCTCTCGAGCGGGAATGAGCAGACGCGTCTCGCGCTCGCGCGCACGGTTGAACAACGGCGCTCGGACAGCAACTTTAATCGCACGCAGGTCGGGTGGCTCACCTACGAGGTGAGCTGGGCGACCTTTGGCGATGCGCATCGGATCGACGGGACACTCAGCGCGAGTGCCGACGCGAATTCCTTTCGCCTCGTGACGGCTGATGTCACAGCAGGAGTACGCCGTGACTTCGAGCGCGAGCTTCCGGCGAAGCTCTCGCGGGCGATCGCCCGTGCGGCAGTCCGTTGGGCGGCGTCGAAGGCCGCCGATCGCGCCTTCGACCGCGCCGCGGAACAGCGGGACGATGAGGAAGACGACAGCAAAGGCTGGGGGAGCTTCTTTCTCGGACTCGGAATCACGATTGCGACGCTCACCGCATCGGTCATCGATCAACCCGATCTGCGCGCCTGGCAGCTCCTCCCTGATCGCCTCACTATCGCGCGCGTGCGACTACCGGTTGGCGACCACCCGATCGAACTCACACGCGGCGACGAGCGCTTCTCACTGGGCACGGTGACGGTGCGCCCGGGCGGGGTCGCGGTGCTCACGCACCGCTGGTGGCCCGCGCCGGGACGGCTACCAGGATGGCTACC
>JAYTDH010000253.1:0-1707 GCA_043736095.1 Gemmatimonas sp. | reverse complement strand
GTGATCGCGGGTGGTGGCAGCGTCGCCGCAGTCACGGCCAATACCGATGGCTCGGGTGTCGTCACGGTGCCGACCTGGACGCTCGGCCGACTCGGCGGTGGCCAGACGGTGCGCATCGTCTCGGGCAACGGGATCCTCAACCTGAATGTGGTGATTCAGACCTCCTACGGACTCGAGGTGCGGTTCCAAGGCACTCCGCCCACTGGACCCGTGGCCGATGCGTTTATAAGCGCCGTCAATCGCATTCGCGCGATCGTCGTCGGTTCTACCGCGCCCGTGAACTTTGCGAGCTTCAACGCCGGTGGGTGCGTGGCGGGGCTGACGATCAATGAGGTTGTAACTGGTCTCTTGATCTTCGCCACTGTCGAGCCGATCGATGGGCCCTCAGGCGTACTTGGATCTGCGGGCCCCTGCTTCACACGGTCCTCCGACACGCTCGCCGTGGTCGGGCGCATGCGGTTCGACATCGCCGACCTTGAGACGATGATCACCAACGGCACACTCGAGTCAGTAATCCTCCACGAGATGTTGCACGTGCTTGGTATCGGCACGCTCTGGACGGCGAAGGGCCTGAAGATCGGCAATGCGCCAACCAGCACGCCCTTCTTCACGGGTAACTTGGCCAGGAGCGCGTGCGTGAACGATCACTCAGGCGCGAGTGTCTGCGGCGCGGCCGTGCCGATTGAGGATTGCCTGAACCTCACCGGCTCGTGCGGCGCGGGCACCATCAACTCGCACTGGAAGGAGAGCACGTTCCGCACGGAGCTGATGACGGGCTTCCTGAGCGCCACGGGTAATCCGTTCTCAAAGATGACAATCCAGTCACTCGCCGACATGGGCTACACGGTGAACCTGAATGCGCAGGATCCCTACACCGTGCCACCGTCGTTGCTGATGTCGATGATTCCCGCCTTCACGCAGAAGATGCCGGAGCCCCACGGCCCGCTGGCCGAAGTCGACAACTCCGGCCGCATCACGAAGCGCTTTATGACGCGCTTGCCGCCGCTGGATCAGTAAAGGCGAGCGTTACGCCACGACCGCGAGCGCCTCGCTCGTGGTCGTGGCCGTCGTTGGCTCGGGCAACAGTGCGATCGCGAGCACCTCCTCGAGTGTCGACACGAAGTGGAACCGCAGTTGCTTCCGCGCCTCTTCGGGCACGTCCTCAACATCCGCTTCGTTGTCCTTCGGCAGAATCACATCGGTGATTCCCGCGCGGAGCGCGCCGAGCACCTTCTCCTTCACGCCGCCAATCGGTAACACGCGTCCGCGCAGCGTGATCTCGCCCGTCATCGCGAGATCCTTCTTCACGGGACGCCCGCTCATCTCACTCGCGAGCGCCGTGGAGATTGCGACACCCGCGGACGGACCATCCTTGGGAATCGCGCCCGCCGGCACGTGGATATGCGTCTCCACCGAGCCCAACCGTGAGCGCGGAATGCCGAGTCGTTCGGCGTTCTTGGTCACGTAGGTGAAGGCGGCGCGCGCCGACTCCTTCATCACATCGCCGAGCTGGCCCGTGAGGATCAACGAGACGGGTGCGCCGCCCTCGGCACTCGGCGCCGCGAGCGGGCGCACCGATGCCTCGACGAACATGATGTCGCCACCCATCGGCGTGTAGTACATGCCGGTCGCCGTGCCGACCTCGTGCGCGGCGATTGCCTTTTCAGGATGCACCTTCGGGCGACCCAGGAGCTCGCGCACTTCTTC
>JAYTDH010000252.1:0-1862 GCA_043736095.1 Gemmatimonas sp. | reverse complement strand
GTACGCCGGCCGGAAGCTTCACCGCGAAGCTCGTGCGCTTTGGTGGGCCGGGCGGCAAGCAGGAGTGGTGGCTCACGGAGCAGGTGCCCGGCGGGTGGGTGCGCTACAAGGTGAGCGAGACCGATGGCGATGCCTCGTTCGTCATGGAGTTGATCGCACACGGGACGGGCGCCAAGTCAGAACTCGGCGTCCGCTGATGCGGAGGGGCTGGAGTGCGGCTCTTGGTGGAACCGCGCTCGTGCTGCTCGTGCTGCTCGTGCTGCTCGTCCAACTCGTAGGCGCGCCGCTCGTGTTGCCGTTGGCCGCGCATGGCGCTCCGAGCGCGCAGGCCGTCCAGAGCACGCACCTGGTCGTACTCGGCACCGGCACGCCGAATGCCGACCCTGAGCGGAGTGGACCCGCACTCGCCGTGGTGCGCGGTGCGAAATCGTATCTGATCGATGCGGGCCCAGGCGTGGTGCGCCGCGCGGCGGCGGCCTCCGCGCGGTTCGAGATGTCCGCGCTCGAGCCCAAAAACCTCCGCGTCCTCTTTTTGACGCACCTACATTCGGACCACACGATTGGGCTCGCCGACGTGATCCTGAGCGCGTGGACGCTGGATCGAGACGTGCCACTCGAGCTGTATGGTCCGCCAGGCACGAAGGCGATGGTCGATCATCTACTCGCCGCGTACAGCGCAGATATCCGGAATAGGATCGATGGTCTCGAGCCAGCGAACCTAACAGGGTGGCAGGTGAACGTGCACGAGATCGCGCCCGGCATGGTCTTCGACGATGGCAATGTGCGCGTGCGCGCCTTTGCCGTGCCGCATGGGGATTGGGATGTCGCGTTCGGATATCGCTTTGAATCCGCCGAGCGCTCAATCGTAATCTCGGGGGACACTCGAGCGAGCGATGCCGTGGTGACCGCGTGCGATGGGTGCGATCTGCTCGTGCACGAGGTCTATTCGGCCGACCGTTTCCGTACTCGTCCTCCGGCGTGGCAGGCATATCACGCGCGAGCCCACACCTCGACGGTCGAACTCTCCGCGCTCGCAGCACGTGCACATCCGCGCGCGCTCTTGCTGTATCATCAGCTCCTCTGGGGCACCGATGATGCCGGACTGGTGACCGAGATGCGTACGGCTGGCTACACCGGAGTACTGAGCTCGGCGCGAGATCTCACGATCCACTGAGTGCGATAGCGCGGAGCGTGTCGCGGATTGCGGCGCGCACCGGCTCAGGTCCGAGTACGTCGGCGTCTGGACCATATCGGAGCACATGGCGCACGGCCCAGTCCTCTTGGATTGCCTCCATCTCGACGGTCACACTTCCGTCGGCGGCTGCCGCCACGCCTTCGCGCTCTGCGATCCAACGCGCGATTCCCGCGGAGTAGCGGACCTGCATCGGCGCGCCCTCCGCGCCAACCAGCACTCGACCGTCGCGGAGAACTGACTCCAGTGCAAACCCCGCAATCGGCTCGAAGTGCTCCTCCTCACAGGTCGCAACCGTGATGCGGTCGAATCGAAAGACGCGGAGACCATTACTTCGCTCGCACCACGCGATGAGATACCAGCTACCGCGCGCCCAGATCACGCCCATCGGCCTGACACGACGACTCGTGTCCTGCTCAGCCGTGGCGCTGCGATACGTGATTGTGGCGACGCGACGCTCTCGGATGCAGCGCTGCAGTCCGCGACGAATCTCCTGCGTCACCGGTGACTCGGCGGCCAACGACGCGTGACGACCACTGGACTCCTTCGGGATGGTCGCAATCGCCTTTCGGAGTCGCTCACGTGCTCGGGCGAGCACATCGCGCTCGTCGGGCGGCGATTCCTGCTCAAGCATAGCGAGGCCGAGTTGGAGGGCGTGCAGTTCGTCGCG
>JAYTDH010000251.1:0-8596 GCA_043736095.1 Gemmatimonas sp. | reverse complement strand
CGGCCGTGGGCGACGGCGCAGTAGGCGCAGTTTCGGGTACAGACATCGCCGAGAATCATGAAGGTCGCGGTGCCGTGCTCCCAGCACTCGCCGACGTTGGGGCAGTGTGCTTCTTCGCAGACCGTATTGAGATCGAGCTCACGCATGAGCTGCTTGATCCGGAGGTAGTTACCGCCGCCCGGGGCTTTGACCTTAAGCCAGCTCGGCTTGCGCTCCGGGAGTGGATCGGCGCGGTGCCGGCCCATGATCTGGTAGAGATGCTCGGCCATCGGTGCCCTCAAGAGATGTGGCCAACCCTTGATTCTGGGGTCGGGATGAAGAAGGGTAGCGTTACGGGGTGGGGGAGTCCATATCTCATAACCGTCAAAATAGATAATAGACGGTTATGATAAAGCTGCCGCCGGCGGGAACTCTCGTGCTTGGCCACCTGCAACTGCAGGCGGAAGGTGGAAGGTGGGAGTTGGGGACTGACCGCGACGCGACACGCGGGCGTGAAACCGATTCGATAGGCGGGTCGTACGGCCACGCAGACCCCAACATGGGACCGCCACATGATTCGCACCGTCTTCACCATCGGCCTCCTCGCCTTCGTCGGCCTCCTCGCTCTGAGGCTGGTCTTCGGAATCCTCGGCGGCGTGTTCAGCATCTTCTTCGCGCTGCTCGGCCTGGCGATCCCAGTGCTGATTCTTGGTGCCGTCGTCTACGTGGTCATGCTCGTTTTCGCGCCGGACACGGCGCGCGACTGGCGCCAGAAGTTCGGCGGTTCGTAAGGGCGCTCCCAACCGCGCGTCGAACTGACGCGCGGTTGCGCGCGGGCGTTCGCGCGGGAGCCTTCGCGTGGGTGCCTACTTCGCGTCGAGCGCCTCGGCCACGGCCCACGCGAGCATCGGAATCATCAGTTCGTGGTGCCCGGTGATCGCGTAGCCCTTGCCGGCGCCGAGCACCGGGCGCTCCACGACATTCACCTGCGGCCGATAGTGCCGTTGCATGTCGAAGTCCGCGGTGGTGAATCCCGTGGGCTTCCCCTCGTTCACGTTCCGCGAGATGGTGAGCGCCTTGAGGAAGACTTCGGGCATGATCACCGCGCTCCCGAGATTCAGCACAACGCCTCCACCATGTAAATCCTCACACGACGCGGCAAGACGGCGAAAGTCGCGATGGCTCGTGTCGCCAATTGCGGCGCCATCGGCGCTCGGATGCTGATGAATAATCTCGGCACCGATCGCGGCGTGCACGGTCACAGGGATCCAGTGCTTGTGCGCGGCGAGGATCACGGAGTGCTCGGGATGAGCGAGTTCCGGCTCGGCCGAGAGGGCGCGCGCGACTGATTCGCCCATTCCCCACCCGTGCGTGCGGCCGGCGATGAAGGCCTGGTTGAGCCCGCTCCCAGTCTCCTCGGCCATCCCAAAGGTCCCATCACGAAGCCCGGCTGCGACATCCTCGGAGGTCGCACCGAAGCGCGCGATTTCATAGTCGTGGATTGCCGCGGACCCATTCATCGCGAGGTGCGTAATGACGCCGCGCTTCATCCAATCGTTGAGTAGCGGCGCGATTCCCGTCTTTACGACATGGCCGCCGAGCATGACGATGACGCCGCGTTTCTTGCGCGCGGCCTCGACCACGGCATCCACGACGTGGCGAAAGTCGCGTGCCTTGAGCACATCGGGAAGAGACTTGAGGAAGCCGCCGAAGGAGCGGTCCTCTCCGGGTGCTTCGGCGAACGCGTCAGACTCAACCTTGTTGGGGCGCGTCGCGACGGGGATTGTGCGGACGCGCGCGAGGTCGATCTCACGAGGAGGACGGCGGTCGGCGCTCATGGAATCGTGTCCGAGCCGACCGACGACGTGGCCGCGGAACGCTGGAATGCGCGGAGGTAGAGATTGAGCGTGCCGAACGAGAGACGCGACTTCATCTGCAACATCATGCGGTCGGCATCGTCAGAGAGCCAGATCTCGGCCTGTCCGCCTTCGGCGAAGATCCCCGATGTCTTGATGATGGGCTGAATGACGATGGCGCTGAACTCGCCGGCTGGGACCTTCACCCGTTCGCGCCGCAACACTCGGATGAGCACCGGGTTGCGATCGGGGCGGAAGTAGCGACTGAACGAATAGGTGCGCCCGACCTCGAGCGGCACCGTGCGGATGAAGTACAGAAACGACCCGTCATCGAGCGGATCGGCAACCGAGGGACGATCCGCGGTGCCGCGGGTGGTTTCGCGATACACGGCGCGCTCTGGGAAGATCTCGAAGGTGCGCTCGCGATCGCGCGAGCCCTGCTCGAGATCCTGATTGTAGCGGAGCGAGTTGAGCGTGACGATGTCCATCCAGCTCTCGTACAGGTCGTTGACCTTGTAGAAGAACGTGCCACCGCTCACGGAGAAGCGCACGCGCCAGGTCATGCGGCCGCGGACGGGTTCCTGGCCAACCACACGCAAGCGACTCGTACCGACTTTGATGGCGCCGAAGCGGACGTCGTACGTGAGCGTCTCGCCACTCTCCCACGGGACGCGCGCGGGCTCGCCATTCACGGGGAGGCCCTGGGCGCGCAATCGCGGAGCAATCACGCTCAACGCGCCCGGTGCGACGACAGCACCGAGCGCGAGCGCGAACAGGGCGCGACCGACCGTTCTCACGTCGATGGCGCGGGGGGGATGGAGGCGGCCGCAGGCGCCGCGAGGCGTTCCCCACGCGCCGCCCAAGCGGCCTTGGCGAGACCCCATGCCTCTGGCCACGCTTCACGACGAGAGGGCCGCGCGCGTACGTCGAAGCGCGGTGTCACCGGCACCGATTCAATGCGACGGGCGTGCGGGACGGCGGCGCGCAACACGTTCAGATTGGCGAGCCAAGTCGAGTCCGCGGTGGGAGCAGGCGCCCGATCGGCGACGCGCAGCAGATCGCGCACGACGGTGATGCGCATCAACCAGAAGCTGCTCCACGGATCCTTCACGCCGGGAACGGTCACCGCTTGGCGCAGCGGCCAGAGCTTGGGCAGCCAGGCGACGTACTTGAACAGCTTCTTTACGTCGTCTGGGGCATCGTCTGGCAGCGCGCGCTCTCCAACGACGACATCGGCGCCGCCCTCAAAGCGCTTCACAAGTTCAGGGATGTGCTCCGGGCGATCCGTGAAATCCGCCTGCATCACAATGACCGCATCGCGGCGCGGATACTTGGTGCGCTTGGCGACTTCGCGGAGCAGGGCATCGGTGGCACGCGCGTAGCCCACGCGTGCCTTGCCACCAATCACTGTTAGCGGAAGCGCCTTGCGATACGGCTCGAGCACTTCTCGGGTCGAGTCGGCACTGGCGTCATCGAATACGAGGATTTCGTACTCGCGCGCGTACTCCTGGAACACCTTGCGGATGCGCCAGAGCAGGACCCCGATGGTCGGGGCCTCGTCATGAGTGGGAATGCAGATATAGAGCACGAGGGAAAGGTAGGGTGCCGAACTCCTGCGTACTACCCGTGCGCGGGGAGTCCAACGGACTTTGGAAGAACTCCCGAGTAGACGGCGAGGGTCCCAGCGAGCATCGATTCCGCGCTGAATCGGGCCGCCTGAGCTGGTCCGGCCGCCCCGAGCGCCTGCCGCCGATCAGGGTCGGCGACAAGGCGGGCGACGGCACGCGCGAATCCGTCCGTGTCTCCAGGAGGGACGAGGAGCCCAGTGGCATCGTGGGCGATAATCTCTCCGACGCCGCCCGCCGCGAACGCGACCGCCGGGACCTGTAGCGCCATCGCTTCCACGAGCGCGCTCCCCAACCCCTCGGCTCCTCCGGGATGCAGGATCAGTTCGAGGCCGGCGAGGGCCGCGGGGACGTCGTGCACGAATCCCGCGCGATACGCAGGGATGCCGGCGATCTCCGTGTGCCCCGACGATGGTCCGCCGAGCAGGACGAGCGCGAGGTGATGCCGCGTGGCCTCGTCGAAGGTGGCGAGCAACTCCTCGAGTGCTCGTCTCTGTGAGGTCTCGGTGAGCGGTCCGACGATGCCCGTGACCACGCGGTCTGAGGGCCAGCTGCATTCTTCGCGCCACGAGCGGGTGTGCAGTGGTGTGGGCGCGGCGACTCCGGGATGCACCAGCGCGATCCGATCGGCGGCGATTCCACCCGCCAGCAGTGCCTCGCGCACGGCCTCGGTAATGGCGATGAACCGCGCCACGCGCGCGCCGTGCCGAATGCGCCCGCGTGGCGGCACGGCGTCGCGGCGCGTCACAATCAGAGGGATGGTCGTGCGGCGGGCGGCGAGGGCGGCGATGGCCAGGGCGTGCGTGCGCGAATCGTGCGCGTGCACAATGTTTGGCCGCCAGGTGCCGATGATTCGACGGAGGGCGCGGACGGCGAGGAGATCCAAGCTGCCGCGCATCACGCGCGAGATCGTCGCGACGCCGGCGAGCTTGCAAGCATCAAGCAGGGGGGATCGCGGTGGGGCGACGACGAGGGGTTCGATGCCCTCGGCACGGAGTCCGGTCGCGAGCAACAGCAGTTGTCGCTGCGTGCCGCGCCACGTCAGGCCGGAGTCGAGTAGCAAGATTCGTGTCGCGCCGGGCTCCGTGCGCGGATTCACGGGTGTCGATTGGGATGCACGAGGTGTATGATAGCGCGCAACAACCACGGAGGCAGTCAGGTGATCCTCGCTGACGTTCGCTCCCGCTTGACCCGAGAGGATGTCGCACTCGTGTTGTCGCTCATCGCGCAGAGCGGTGGCGAGGCTCGAGATCGTGGCGAGTCCACGTTGCACGAGCGCGGGCTCGACGCGCTACTCGATGATCCCGCCCTGCTCCCCGCCCTCCTCGGCACACCGCGTGGCGCGCACGCCTCGCTCGCACTCTTTAGCTACGTGCTCGTGCGGCACGCACTACTCCAGGCGGGCGAGAAGGATCGGATGCTCGCCGACTACGCCGCGAGCGTACTCCTCCACTTCGGGCTGCGCGATCGCGCCCGCCGCATCGCCTCGGTGGACGACGAGACCTTCGACACGCTTGCGTCCCTGATCGAGGCGGCCGAGCGCGCCGACCCGCGTCGCGCCTTCCTCGTGCGCGCGCACCTCGGGAACTACGCCCTCTGGATGAGTGGCATGTTCCCCGATCACCTCACCCATCGGCAACACCTCCGCGGGGCACCTGGGCTCTCGTACTTCGAGGAGATGGGGCGGCGCGGATTTCGGATGGCCGCCGAGCACCGACTCGCCACAGAGCATGGCCTCACGGCGCTCTTCGGGCTCGCCTCGGAGCGCTTCCCACTCCTGCGCGTGGCGCTCAACCGCATCAGCGATGCATTACTCTTCCCCGGACACCACACACCGGAACGATTGATGCGACAGGTACAGGACGACGCGCGCTGGCGGCACGCCGGCTGATGTTCGAGAACCTAAAAAGCACACTCTCCGATCTGCTCGGCGGTCGCGTAGCGCCAGCGGAGCGGCGCAATGTCATCAACGAGATGAAGCGTGCGCTCGCGCTCGCCAAACTCGGGGTGGAAGATCTCAAAGAAGGCGTGGAGATCACGCGCGGACGCTTGGTGACCGAGCGTGAATCGCTCGCCACCGCGACGCGTCGCCGGACTCTCGCCGAAGGGATCAACGACACCGAGACCGCGACGATCGCGCTCAAATACGAAGCGCAGCACGCCGAGCGGATCAGTGTGCTTGAGCGGAAGCTCGACGTGCAGGAGGCCGAGTGTGGCTTGGCCGAGCGCGAGTATGATGAAATGCTGGGACAACTGAAGCAGGCGAACGTCGGCGCGGGCTCGGGGCTCGATGCCCGAAACGCGCCCCCGACCGACCGCGAACTTGGCTTACCGGACGACGCGCCGCTCAATGCCGAACTCGATAGTCTCTCGCGCTCGTCAAAACGGAACGAGCGCGACGTCGCTGCGGACGCCGCGCTCGATGCGCTGAAGAAGAAGATGCGGGGCGAGTAGCCTCGCCCCTCTCCTCGCGCGCTCTACTTCACGTCCGCCATCATGCGGCGGATTGGGATAATCAACAGCATCAGAATCGCGGTGGCGCCGAAGAGCGCCATCGCCGTGCCGCTGAAGACGGCGGGTGTCTGCTCGAGTTTTGAGGGATCGACGTGCCCGCCCACGAGTCCGGCCACGAGATTGCCCACGGAGGTCGCGAGGAACCAGATGCCCATCATCTGCCCGACGTACTTTCGCGGTGAGAGCTTCGTCATCGACGAGAGACCCACTGGGCTGAGGCAGAGTTCGCCCACGGTCTGGAGGAGATAGCTCACGATGAGCCACCAGGGTGACACGAGCACCGTGCCACCACTCGCGACGACGGCGTTGGCCGCCGAGACCATTACCAAGAAGCCGAGGCCCGCGAAGGCGAGACCGAACGCGAACTTGGACGGGCTCGAGAGCTCGATCCCCCGCTTCGCCATCCACACCCAGATCGCCGCGAACACCGGCGCGAGTACGATGATGAAGAGCGAGTTTACGGACTGAAACCAAGTCGCCGGCATCTCGAAGCCGAGGATGTTGCGGTCGGTGAAGTCGTTGGCGAACAGTTGCAGGGAGGTCGGCGCCTGCTCGAACGCGGCCCAGAAGATTGCCGCGAAGACGAACAACACGAAGATCACGCCGACGCGCTTCTTCTCGTCGCGATCAAGACCGCCGAAGAGGAACACCGACGCGAAGAACGCCACCGCGATGCCGACCAGCACGAGCGTCATCGACTGACCAATCGCCGTGGGATCGAGCTCCATCATCCCCAGTGATGCGGCGATGAACACAATCGCGATGAGGGCGAGACCACCAAAGGTCCAACGCTTGACGCTCCGTTCGCGTGCCGCCTGCACCACAGGATCGGGGTCCTTCACCACGTCCTCGCCGATTGGCCCGAGCGTCGTCTTGGCGCGAAGCCAGAACCAGAGCATACCGGCCGCCATGCCGATGCCGGCAGCGCCGAATCCCCAGTGCCAGCTCACACGCTCGCCGAGCCATCCAGTTACGAGCTGACCGATAAAGGCACCCGTGTTGATGCCCATGTAGAAAATCGAGAAGCCCGCATCGCGACGCGCTCCGCCGTCGGGATACAGGTCACCGACGATCGCCGAGATGTTCGGCTTCAAGAGACCGGTGCCGAGGACGATCAGGACGAGTCCGAGGAAGAAAAAAATCTTTCCCGCGCCGGCGCCGGCGAATCCAGAGAGCCCGATCGAGAGGTGCCCGCTCGTGATGAGGATCGCGCCAATCAGGATTGCGCGGCGAAGCCCGAGCAAACGATCCGCGATCCAGCCTCCGGGGAGTGAGGCGAGATACACACAAGCGGCGTAGATGCCGACAATCGCCGAGGCCTGAGTCCGCTCGAAGCCGAATCCGCCGTCAGTGAGCGCCGCGGCCATGAACAGAATGAGGAGGGGACGCAGCCCGTAGTACGAGAAGCGTTCCCACATCTCTGTCATAAAGAGCGTCGAGAGGCCGACCGGATGGCCGAAGAATCGCGTGTCGTTCACGAAGGGCGCGGCGGCAGAGAGGGCGGCGGGCGCGTCGGAGCCTGGAGGGGGCGTCATGAGATCAGGGGGAGGGAATCGTGCGGGGGGGTGTCGCGAGATCAGGTGCGGCTTCTACGATCTTTCCGAGATACAGCGTTGTGACGCGGGCCGCTAGGCGTCGAACGGCGCCGTGGTCGTGGGAGATGAACACGAGGGCGAGATTGCGCTCGTCGCGCAAGCGGTCGAGGAGCGTGAGGAGCTGCTCGCGTGCATCGGCATCGACGTTGGCCACGGGCTCGTCGCAGATGAGCAGGGCGGGATCACACGCGAGGGCACGGGCAATGGCCACGCGCTGCCGCTCTCCGCTCGAGAGGGCGCCTGGGCGACGTGATCCGAGCCCCGGATCCAGGCCGACGTCAATGAGCAGCTCGGCGACATGCGCCGCCGCGCGACTGGCCGTCGCCTCGCCACGAGCGAGCCCGTGCACCTCAAGCACCTCCGACAGCAACTCGTGCACCGTGCAATGCGGTGTGAGCGATGCGCCGGCGTCCTGCGGGACGAGTTGCATCTGCCGACGCAAGTTTCTCCACGCCGCCCGATCGCGCATTCCAACGTCGGTGTCACCAAACCGGACGCGTCCCGCGGTCAGCGCGGTGAGGCCGAGGAGTGCGCGCGCGAGTGTGGACTTTCCACTCCCACTCTCTCCAACGAGCCCGAGACACTCGCCGCGGCGCAGCGTCAGACTCACGCCATCAACCGCACGCACAAGTCCCTCGGCCGTCGCGAAGTGCACCGCCACGCCCTCCGCGACGAGGAGTGGGTCGGCGGCCGGATGCATCGGTCGCGTCGGTGCCGCGGTGCGGCGACGCGATGCGACCACCTCGGCGCTCGTGCCCTCCTCCACGATGCGACCACTGTCGAGTACCAGCACGCGCTCGCATCGCTCGGCCACGAGATCGAGATCGTGGGAGATGAGGAGCAGTGCCGTGCCGGACTCGCGGCGCAGCGCATCGAGGAGATCGAGGAGCTGGCGCTGCAGCACCGGGTCGAGCGCCGTCGTGGGTTCGTCGGCGATGAGCACTTCCGGGCGCAGCAAGAGGGCCATCGCGAGGAGTGTGCGCTGTCGCATCCCGCCGGAGAGTTCGTGCGGATAGCGTTGCGCGGC
>JAYTDH010000250.1:0-3269 GCA_043736095.1 Gemmatimonas sp. | reverse complement strand
TGCGCGAGGGGAATCGAAACGAGGAGCCCGGTGCGTGGATCCATGCCGCCCGTGGCGACGGGGATATTCGCCACGTCCTCGGAGGAGACGCGGAGCGAGTCCGGGTACACGACACGCACATCATGGGAGTAGCCCTGCTCGTCCTGCCACCGCGTGGCGCGCGCGCCGCTGAAGAGGGGCTGCAGCGTGCTGGCGATGCTCCCGATGCCGAGTCCGGCCGCCCACGCCTGTTGGCGGTCCACGCGCACATCGAGCTGGGGGATGTCCCCCTCGTCGCTCGAGACGGGCTCTGTCATGCCCTGGACGCCGCGCATGAGTTCGTTCACCTGCGCGGCGATCAACTTCAACCGCTGCGGTTCAGGGCCCTGCACGTTCACAACAATCGGCTGCCGATACCCACCGAATATCGAACGGGTGCCTTCGATGCTGGCGCGCGCGCCGGAGACGTTGCGCAGCATCGGACGGAGGGCGTTCTGGATTTCGGCCATCGATCGTGAGCGGTCGTGCACAGGCTTGAGCTTCACGAAGACCTGACCCGACGTCACGGTGCCGCGGAATCCACCGCCGACCGTGAGGTAGGTGAACTCGACCTCGGGGATGGTGCTCACGATGGAGTCAAACGCCTGTCCCTTCGCGGTGGTGTACTCGAGGCGCGCTCCAGGCGGAACGCGGTAGCCGACGCTGAACTCGCCCGCATCGTAGTCGGGCATCCAGGTGAAGCCGACGCGCCCGGCGATCACGAACGCGGTGATGACCGATACCCCAGCGATCCCAAGCACGACCCAGCGGTGTGCGAGGGCAATGCGGAGGAGCGGCGGATACTTGTCGGCCATCGCCTCGAACGCACGATCGAAGCGGAGCGCGAGCTTGCGGATGGGGCCCGCGTTGGCCCAGGCCTCCTCACCGCGCTGCTCCGCCTGAGGATCGTGCCAGATGCTGGAGAGCATCGGATCGAGCGTGAAGCTGACGAAGAGCGAGACCGAAACCGCGAAGGCGACGGTGACACCGAACTGGAAGAAGATCTTGCCGATCATCCCGCCCATGAAGGCGACTGGGATGAACACCGCGATTACCGCGAGTGTTGTCGCGAAGACGGCGAGACCGATTTCGCTCGTCCCCTCACGGGCCGCCGTGAAATGATCCTTTCCCATCGCGACGTGCCGCACGATGTTTTCGCGCACGACGATCGCATCGTCGATCAACAGCCCGACGGAGAGCGAGAGCGCGAGCAGTGTCATCGTGTTGAGCGTGAACCCGAAGGCCCACATTGCGAAGAAGCTCGAGATGATCGCGACGGGGAGAGTAAGCCCCGTGATGACGGTCGAGCGCCACGACGCTAAGAAGAAATAGATGATGATGATTGTGAGGATCGCGCCCAACACGAGCGAGAGCTCTACGTCCCACAGCGCTTCGCGGATCTTCGACGAATCGTCGCGAATGACCGTGAGCGTGATATCGCTCGGGAGCTGACGGGTGAGTTCCTCGACGACAACGCGCACCTGATCGGCGACCTCGACGGTGTTAGACCCCGAGATCTTGAGCACATCGAGCGCGAGCGCCGGATCGGTGCCCATCAACGACGCGCTCCGCTTTTCGGCGGTGCCATCCACCACGGTGCCGACATCGCGTACGCGCACTGGTGCGCCATTGCGCACCGCGACGGTGATATCGCCAAAGGCCATCGGGTCGGTGATGCGGCCCGTGATGCGCACGAGCCGCTCGCCATCACCGCGCTGGATGCGGCCCGCGGGGACTTCTTGATTCTCTCGGTCGAGCGCGCTGACGACCGCGGCCGGGGAGATGGCATACGCGCGTAAAGCGGCGGGGTCGAGTTCGACGCGGATCTCGCGTGTGGCACCGCCCACCAACTGGACGCCACCGACGCCGGGGATCGCTTCGAGGCGGGGCTTGATGACTTCCCGCCCGAGGTCCGTGAGCTCGCGCATCGGGCGCGCGTCGCTCTTCAGGGCGACACTCATGATGGCGCGATCGTTCGGATCGAACCGATTGATAATCGGCTCATCAATATCGCGAGGGAGCGCTCGGCGAATGCGGCCGACCTTTCCTTGCACCTCGGGCTGCATCGCCATGACATCGACGCCGAGGTTGAATTGCAGTCGCACGAGCGAGGAGCCTTCATTGCTCGTGGAGGTGATCTCCTTGAGCCCTTCGGTGGTGTTCAGCGCTTCTTCGAGCGGCTTGGAGACCTCGCGCTCAACGACTTCAGGCGATGCGCCGGGATACTGCGTCTGTACGACGATGATTGGGTAGGTGATGTCGGGATACTCATCCACCGAGAGGCGGACGAACGACACCGCACCGATCACGACGAGCGCGACCATCATCATGGTCGCGAAGACGGGGCGCTTGATCGAGATATCGGAGAGAAACACTTAGCGATTCCCGGTCGGCGGTCCGGCCGGTTTCGCGCCGGGAGTGTTGCTCTCACCGCCGATTAACTGCACCTGCATGCCGGCGCCGAGCATGCCGACGTTGCCGATGACAACCCGATCACCGACGGCGATGCCCTCGAGCACCTGCACCACACCGCGCACTTCATCCACGACGCCGAGCTTCACGGGGACGCGCTCGAGTGCGCCGCCGGTGAGCCGCCATACGAAGGGCGCGCCGCCGTTCGGGGCTTGCCGGATCGCCGGCTGGGGAATGGAGATCTGCCCCTCAAGCGCGGTCTCGATGATCTGCCCCGTGGCGAACGTGTTGCCCTTGAGCGCGCCGTTCGCGTTGGGGATCTGCACGTACACCGTGATGGACTGTGACGCCGCGTCGATGGTCGGACTGATACGGGCAACGCGCCCCTCGAACGCACGGCCGTCGGCGGTGAAGCGCACGGCCTGGCCGCGGCGTACGCCGCTGGCCAATCGTGCCGGCACCGCGGCCGTCAGTTCGAGAACGTTGGTGCGCACGAGCGTGAAGAGTTCGGCGCCGCGCTGGGCGCGGACGCCCCGTTCGATCACGCGTCGCTCGATCACGCCCGAGACGGGCGCGGTTACGCGGGTGTCGCGCGCGACGAGCGCGGCACTGCGGAGCCGCGCGTCGGCCGCGGCGAGCCGCGCGGCAGATGCGGCGGCGGACTGTTCGGCCGCACGATAGTCGCGTTCTGGAATCGCGCCAGCGCGGAAGAGCTCGCGCGTCTGCTCGAAGCTCCACTGTGCGGTCTTCGCGTCGAGGTCCGCGGCCAGACGATCTGCCTCGGCGGACTTGAGCAACGCATCCTGTTCGCTGCTCTCGAAGAGGGCGAGCAGTGCACC
>JAYTDH010000249.1:0-3020 GCA_043736095.1 Gemmatimonas sp. | reverse complement strand
GCGTCGTCCACCATGATCTCCGCGACCGGCGTCGAGTAGCGGATCGTACCGCCGATGTCAGTGAACAACCGTGCGAAGGCATCCACGAGCGCGCCCGTGCCACCCATCGCGAACCACACCCCCCACTTCTGCTCGAGGTGATGGATCAGCGCGTAAATCGATGTCGTCCGAAAAGGATTCCCGCCGACCAAGAGCGGATGGAACGAGAACACCTGCCGCAACCGCGGATCGCGCACGGCCGAGTTGACGATGTCCGCCACCGAACGATCGGCGCGGAGCCGGATCAGGTCGGGAAGCACCTTCACCATGTCCATAAAGCGCGTGAACGGCTTGTCGATTAGGCTCATCCCGGCCTCGAACACCTCTTCACTCTTCTTCACAATCTTTAGATAGCCGGCTTCGTCGGCGGGATTAAACTTGCGCACCTGCGCGAGAACTTCTTCGCGGTTCCCATTGTAGCGGAACACGCTCCCGTCCTCGAATCGGATCTGATAAAATGGATCAATCGGCACGATCTTCACGTAGTCGGCCGTCTTCTTCCCGGCGAGCGCAAAAAGATCGTCGATCAACCAGGGCGCGGTGATAATCGTTGGGCCGCCATCGAACGTGAAACCGTCCTGCCGATACACGTAGGCCCGCCCCCCCGCCTGGTCGCGCTGCTCGACGACGGTGACCTCATGGCCCTGGGCCTGCAATCGGATCGCCGCCGCGAGTCCGCCGAATCCACTGCCTATGACGATGATGCGCATTGACCCTCAACGCAGTATCCGGACCGATGGTTCGCGCCCGACACGGGCCCCGTGCGCGGCCCCGCCGGGGCCCGTGTCGAGGAGTGCGAAAGGTGGGACTCGAACCCACACGCCTTGCGGCACGGGATCCTAAGTCCCGCGCGTCTACCAATTCCGCCACATTCGCAAGGCCGAAACATCGCGCCCTCGACCCCAAAAAGAAACGGGCGGCGCGACCCAGATTGGTCGCGCCGCCCGCGGCCCCACACCCGCGCCGCGCTAGTTGGCCCGGATGTTCACCACGACCGTGCCGCCCCCCTGTCCGCCCACGCCACGGAACACGAGCAAACTAATAATCTGCCCCGGCTGTACACGGTCCAGTGCGCGCTGGAGGTCTTCGGCAGACTTCACCGTCGCCTTCGGCTGCGGATACAGCACTTCAGCAATCACGTCGCCGCTCGTCAGGCGATCGGCCGCCGGCCCCCCTGCGGTCACCGCCGTGACCACAACACCGCGGTACTCGCTCGGAATCCGACGCGCACTCACCATGTCCGCCGGCACCGATAGCACGCTGATGCCGAGGCGCGAGGCGGCCGGTGGCGCGCTCGGCTGCTTCTCCGACTCCGCGACACGGGGTTCGGCCGAGGGCGCTGCCGCCAACCGCACCGTGAACGTCTTCCGCGTGCCGTATCGCCACGCCTCGAGTTCCACGGTGTCGCCAGGGCGCTTGCCGCGCACCGCACGTTGCAACGCACTCACGCGATCCACCGCGCGCCCATCGATGCGCGTGATGATATCGCCTGGCTCAAGCCCCGCACGACGCGCTGGCGAATCCTCACCGCTGTAACCGCCGACCTTCACGCCAGCGATCTCGCGGAGCCCCGCCACCTGCGCATCCTCCGGCGTCACCTCATTGATGCCGACGCCGAGTACCGCGCGGCGCACCTCACCATGCGCAATGAGATCGTCCATCACCTGCTTCGCCAGCGAAATCGGAATCGCGAACCCATAGCCCGAGTAGAAGCCCGTCTGCGAGGCGATCGCCGAGTTGATGCCGATCACTTCGCCCTTGCTGTTCACCAGCGGGCCGCCCGAGTTGCCGGGATTGATCGCCGCGTCAGTCTGAATGAAGTCGGTAATCGCGTACGCGTCTGGGTTAAGCCCCGGCAACCCGCGTCCCTTCGCGCTGACAATGCCGGCGGTGACGGTGAAGTCGAGGCCGAGCGGATTGCCGATCGCCAGCACCCACTCACCGATCCGCAACGTTTCATCGTCGCCGAACGCGATTGCCGTGAAGTTGCGTCCTTCAATCTTGAGGACCGCGACATCGGTCGATGGGTCGCGCCCGATGATGCGCGCGTCGAACACGCGGCGGTCTTGCATCGTCACCTGCACGCGATCCGCGCCCTCAACGACGTGGTTGTTCGTGAGGATGTAGCCGTCGCGCGTGACGATAAAGCCCGACCCGCTTGATTCCTGCGTCCGCGGTTGCGGTTGCTGTTGCTGCGGCTGCTGTTGCTGTTGCTGTTCGTATTGCTTGAAGAACTCCTCAAAGCCCGGCGGCAGATTGCGCCGCGTCCCGCCACGGCGTTGATCACGCTCGGCAGAAATCGAAACCACCGCCGGCGTCACGTGCTCGGAGATCGAGACGAAGGCATTGCTCGCGTCGGCGAGCGTGCGCACTTCCTCGGCCCGCGGACGCGTCGCTGTCGCGCCCGGAGCGCCTGCCGTGCCCGGCGTGCCGCCCTGCGCGAAGACGCGATCCGTCCAATCCATGGACGATGCGAAGAGAACGCCGCCGGTGAACGCGATGCTCGCGGCGATGATGACCTTAGTCCGTGTCACTCTGAATTCCATGTGTCTGAAGGTAGCGGAGGGGACCGCCTCTCGGCGGCCCCCTCACTGGTCTGCCAACTCCCACGCCTCATATGTACCGAGGGGTGCGACGATGGTTTCCTACCCGGTCTGTCGAACTTACGCCTTCTTGTCGTCCACGATCTCGAAGTCGGCCTCGACAACATCGTCCTTCTTGGCCTCCTCCGCTGGAGCCTCGGCCGACGGCGCCCCCTCGGCTGGCGTCGCCGCGGCATACACCGCCTGACCCGCCGCCTGGAAGGCCATCGTGAGCTCTTCGAGCGCGGCCTTCACCTCGGCCATGTCGTCCCCGCGGTGCGCCTTTCGTGCGCGCTCCACGGCGGCGTCGAGCCGCGTCTTGACCTCGGCCGGCACCTTGTCCGACCACTCCTTCGACTCCTTCTCCACCTGATACGCGAGCGTGTCCAAACGGTTGCG
>JAYTDH010000248.1:0-3126 GCA_043736095.1 Gemmatimonas sp. | reverse complement strand
TCCGCGACGCCGATGCGGCTCGTCCAGAAGCCGCTCGACGTGAGATTGCGGAAGCTGTTGAAGAAGTCCACGCCCGGCTTGTCCTCGGCGAGCGCTGTTTTCGGGAAGGCGATTGCATCGAGCACCTGCCGACGCTCGGCGTCCGTGCACGACACAAAGCCTATGCTAAAGCGGCGCCGGCATTCGGCGTTCATCCAGCTGAGTCCGTTCTTCATCCAGGTCTGCGTGTTGCGATACTCACCCATGATGAAGTCCATGAACTCGGGGACCTTGGCATCGGTGGCGCTTCCGGAGCGTGCGTCTCGCGGGATCACGTAGTCCACGAGTAACCGCACGAGACGCCATTCATCGGGCGTGAAGTTTGTCGGCACATACGGACGCGGTGCCTGCGCCGGGGCGCCCTGAGCGGGAGCACCCTGCGCCGGCGTGCCTTGGCCCTGCTCGGCCTCGTGCGCGGCGTGCGCATGATCTGCCGCACGCAGGAGCAGGTCGTGGGGAATCGCCAGTGCAGCGGGGACGGCCACAAGGCCAGAGAGGAGGTCGCGACGAGTGATGTCGGTCATCTCAGAGTTTCCCCGCTTTGCGCTGCTCGGTGATGAACGCGCTCGTGCGCATCGCGAGCGCCATGATCGTCCACGTCGGATTCTTGTCGGCCTGCGACACGAAGGGTCCCCCATCGGCGACAAAGAGATTGTCGCAATCCCACGCCTGGCAGTTGCTGTTGAGCGCGGAGTCGCGCTCCGTGCTTCCCATTCTCGCGGTACCGAGCTCGTGGATGATGGCGCCGCCATTCGCGATGCCGTAGCCCTGTTCGCGCGTCGGCATCGGACTCCACACCTCGCCGCCCATCTCGGCGATGAGATTGCGGAACGTCTCCTGCATGTGCTTGACCTGGTTGTACTCGGAGTCACGCCACTCGAAGTGGAACTTGAGCACGGGAATTCCCCAGCGGTCGGTGACCTCGGGGTCGATCTCGCAGAAGGATTTGTCGTTGGGGATCATCTCGCCGCGACCGGAGAAGCCGACAGTTGCCCCCCAATACTTGCGATACTGCTGCTTGAGATCGGCGCCGTAGCCACCGCCCTCAGGATACGCTTGGATGCCGCCCATGAATCCGTAGGACGGCATGCCGAGCCCGCCCCAGACTTCAATGTGATAGCCGCGCGGGAAGTCGAGCTTCTTGTTGTCGAGCCACCACGGCATCATGATGTGATTTCCGCCCACGCCATCGGCGTTGTGGCGCGGCACATTCACGAGGCGCGGAATGAATCCGGCAACGTCGGTGCCGGTGGTATCAGTGAGATACTTGCCCACCACGCCGCTCGAGTTTGCGATGCCTTGCGGATGCCGCGGGGACTTGGAGTTGAGCAGGATGCGCGAACTCTCGCACGAACTAGCCGCGAGCACGACGACCTTGGCGCGCACGTGGCGGTCCTCGCCAGAGATCTTGTCGATGTAGCTCACGCCAGTCGCGCGTCCGTCCTCACTCGTGGTCACTTCGCGCGCCATCGCATTGGTGACGAGGCGAAGTTTGCCCGTGCGCAACGCCGGCGTGAGCAGGACGTTGGTAGACGAGAAGTTCGAGTTCGTCATGCAGCCGCGATTGCACTGCCCGCAATAGTGGCAGGGCGCGCGCCCGTTGTGCGGCTTCGTGATGATCGAGAGGCGCGCGGGGATGCAGGTGATCGACATCCGATCGCAGGTCTGCTTCACCAAGTGCTCGTAGTAGCGCGGCGCCGGTGCGTCGTGAAAGATGCCGTCGGGCTCGTTGGGGAGATTCTCGATGCTCCCGAAAATGCCAATGAGGCGATCAACCTCGTCGTACCAGGGCTTGAGATCGTTGTACGTGATTGGCCAGTCGTCGCCGAGCCCGTCGAGCGATTTGCGGCGAAAGTCGTCGGGGCCAAAGCGCAGCGAGATGCGCCCCCAATGGTTCGTGCGCCCACCGACCATGCGTGCGCGCCACCAATCGAACTTGGTCCCCTCGGCCTTGGTGTATGGCTCGCCGGGAACCTGCCACCCGCCGATGCAGGCGTCCCACTCACCGAAGGGGCGATCGGGAGTGGACGCGCCGCGGCGCGGTGAGTCGTACGGCATCTTCATCATGCCGGAGTTTTGCGCACTGGTGTTGTCCCACGGGCCGCCGGCCTCGAGTAGGACGACGCGCGCGCCCGCCTTGGTGAGTTCGTAGGCGGCCATGCCGCCGCCGGCGCCGGAGCCGACGATGGCGACGTCAAAGACGTCGGCGGTCTGTGTGCGAGGAGTGGATTGGATCATGCAAAAACTTGCCACCGTCAGGCGTTCTGCGTCAGGGTCTAGCCGCGGTCAACTCGACGGCGCGCGGACGTTACGCCCACGGCCGAGCGATCCCAGCCCTAGTACCCGAGGCTGCGAAGGTGTCGGCGCGCCGAATCTGCCGTCGCCCACGCGTCGGCAGGGTCGTCGATATCGAGGAAGAGGCTCTTCACGCGATGCGATGCTCCCTCGCGGATGAGTCCCGGCCAGTCGATGATGCCGTCGCCGAGTTCCACCTGCGCGTGTGGCGGCGCGGGCGCAGCGTCCTTTAGGTGGAGCGTTGTGATGCGATCCGCATGTTGCCGATACAACGTGAGCGGGTCGAATCCATCTCTGAGCGCCCAGTACGCATCGAGTTGGAAGTCGACGAGCGTGGGATCAGTCTCGGTGTGGAGAATCTCGTACGCGTTGCGCGTATCGAAGCGGGTGAACTCACCACCGTGGTTGTGGTAGCCAGTCCGAATACCGTGGGCACTCGCGGTGCGCGCGGCCTCGTTCAGCAGATTCGCCACCGCCTTCCACTTGTCCTCGCTATCGCGTTCGTTCGCTTCGAGCGAGGCGATGATGAGTGTTGTATGCCCCATCGCGCTCGCTCGGTCTAGCAGGGCTGGGAGCTGATCTAGCTTGAGCGCCGACGCGCCGACGTGCAACGACGGTGAGCGGAGTCCATTCGCGTCGAGCATCGCGCGCAGTTGTGCTGGCGTGCGTGCCCAGGTCCCCCACCATTCGATTTCGGCGTACCCGAGCTGCGCGATGCGCGCAATCGTTCCCTCGGGATCCTCAAACATCTGCTTGCGCATCACGTAGAGCTGTGTGCCGACCGCTGGCGTA
>JAYTDH010000247.1:0-7120 GCA_043736095.1 Gemmatimonas sp. | reverse complement strand
GAAACGGCATTGATGCTCTGCCCCGTGATCCAGAGCAGTACGAAGCCGCCCGCCGCCGAAAGCGGCACCGTGATCATCACGACAAGCGGGATCGTGAATGAGGCGAACTCCCCGGCAAGCACCAGAAAGACGAGCGCCACCGAGAGAAGCGCCACCAGCCCGAGTTGCTCGGTCGTTCGCTTCTGCTCCACGTCCGCCCCGGTGATCTCCCACGTGAGTCCCGGAGGGGGGGCGAATCCCGCGAGCTGCGCCTGCACATCTGACGTGGCGCGCGAAGTGCCGCCCGCCTCAATCAAGCCCTCGACAATGCTCACCGGCCGTTGGTTCACGCGCACCACTTCAATTGGGGCACGGACTTCACGCGTGGTCACGAGTTGTCCGAGCGGGACACCATTCACCGGCGTGGCGAGTGCGACCTGCAGATCTTCATTCGCGTTCCCAGCATAGCGCACGCGGATGGGCGTGCGACGATCCGTCTCGCGCAGTTCATTCGCGGGCACACCACCAAGTCCACCCTGCAGCGCGCGTAGCACCGTCTGCACTGGAATCCCGCGCTCGGCCAACCGCTCACGCTCGAGCTGCACCTCGATCTGCGGCTGTGTCGTGCTGTAGGCATCGCGCACATCGCTCAACGTCGAGAGCGTCGCCATCCGACGGCGGACCGAGTCGGCCCATACCTGGCTCTCCGCCAACGTGCGCGCGCTGACTTCCACGCGCACGAGTCGCCCCTCGCGGCCAATCAACGACCCGAACTCCGACTGCCCCGCAAGGTCGAGCGCGAGCGTTCCTCCCGCCACCAGATCCGGCAGTGCGCCGCGCAGCTGCGTGGCGAACTGCGCGGCGTCCGCCCCCGGGGGGACTGGCACCAAGAGCTGCGCCGTCGCCGACGTCCCCGGCTCCGCACCAGACAGCACCTCTTCATCCGTGGCGATTCCGACGCGCGAGTACACGCCCGCCGAGCCAAGCATCTCGGCAGCACCTTCCACTCGCGCCACCTGGCGCGTTGTCTCCTCGATACTCGTGCCCTCCGGCAGCTGCAGCGCTGCCACGACAATCCCCTCGTCCACCTGCGGGAGAATCTCCTTCGGCATCTGCCACACAGACACCACCGTCACTGCGACCGTGACGAGCGCCGCGATCAGCATTGTGCCGGGATGCTTGAGCGTCCACTCCATTCCGTGCTCGTACACGGTGGCGCATCGTGATCCGAAGGCGAGAAGCGTTCGCTCCCAAGCCTTCGGTTCGCGGACTGGTGCCGCTCTGCGCGCCACCAACCGACGGCGTCCGATGATCATCACCGGCATCAGCGTCAGCGCGAGGATGAGCGAGCCGCCCACCGAGAGCACCACGGCAAGCGAGAGATCGCGGAAGAGCGCCGCCGCGAGTCCCTTCACGAAGATGATTGGACCGAAAACCAGCAGCGTCGTGAGTGTGCCAGCAAACAACGGTCCTGCGACTTCTTCCGTGGCGGCGATCGTGGCCTCGTCGTGCGGCATCTCCGGCGACTCCTCGAACTTCCGCCCCGCAGCATCGGCCACCACGATGGCATTGTCCACGAGCAGACCCACACCCAGCGCGAGCCCGCCGAGCGAGAGGACATTCACCGTCACGTCAAACAACTGGAGAAACACAAGCGCCAACATCACTGAGAGCGGCAGAATCACGGCGATGGCAATCGACGACCGCCAGTGCCGCAAGAAGAGCAAAATCATCAGGAGCGACAGCGCGCCGCCGAGGAGGATCTCCTGGCCAAGATTGGAGAGGGCGTCCACGACGAAGTCGGCCTGTGCCGCAACCACGTGCATCCGGATGCTCGGAAACTCTTGCTGCAACAGTCCGACCACCTCAGTCATGTTCTCCGTGACCGAGACAGTGTTCGCGCCAGCGTCCTTGTAGACCACGAGGCCGACCGCGGCACCGCCATCCAGTCGCGTGAGTGTCCGCGGCTCGGCTAGCGTCGACGTCACCGTCGCGAGATCGCGTAGCCGCAGGTTCGCGCTCGTCGGGCCAACCGGAGTCTCGGCGATTTCATCGAGCGCCCGGAACTCTGTCAGCGCACGCACTGAGAAGCGGAACTGCCCGCGACGGATCGTGCCACCAGCGCCATTCGCATTCGCGTTTTGCACCGCCGTTGCGACGTCGTTCGTCGACAGCCCGAGCGCGCGCATCTTTTCCGGATCGACCTCGATGCGGATCTCATCCTCTGGCGCGCCCACGACGGCAACGCTCGCGACGCCGCTGATCTGTTCGAGCCGGCGCGCGTGCACGTCGGTCGCCGTGCGGCCGAGCAACCGGAGGTCGTTGAGCCCCGTGAGACCGATGACGGCAATCGGACGCTCACCGGGATCGCTGGTGAGTAGCGTGGGTCGTGACGCGCCTTCGGGAAGCCGCGCGCGCGCTTGGTCGAGCCGTTCGCGCACGGTGAGGATCGTCGTGGGCATATCGGTGCCCCACGCAAATCGCATCGTGGTGACCGCTTCGCCATTGCGACTCACCGACCGTAGCTCGGTCAGCCCCGGCGTCGCCGCCACTGCAGACTCCACCGGCTCAGCTACGAATCGCGAGACCTCTTCCGCGGCCGCGCCGGTGTAGGTCGTGCGCACCGTGAGCACGGGGAGCGTGACGTCTGGGAGCAGCGTCACTGGCAGTCGCGTGAGCGAAACACTGCCGAGCAGCACGATGGCCAGTGTCGCAGCTACGGTGGTGACCGGACGACGGACCGCGAAGGAGACGAGCGACATAGCGTGCGCGCTGGGCGCGTTAGTCCTGCGCGCCCGGCGCACGCTCGCGCGCGGCCACGACGCGCACGGGCGCGTCGTGTGTGAGCGTCAGATGCCCTTCGATAATCACGTGATCCCCGGAGTTCACCGGGATCTGTCCGCTCACCGAGTCGGGCAGGATCTCCGTTTCGCGCCCATTCGTGCGCCCCGGCGTCACGTACGTCCATTGCGCGCGCCCCTCACGTACCACGAACACGAGCGGACGTCCATCGCGTTCGATGATCGCGCGCGCGGGCACGAGCCGACGATTGGTCAGGCGCTGTGCTTCGAGCCGCACATCAGCGTACATACCGGGACGCAGCGCCCCGCCTCCTTGCACGCGCACATAGGCACGTCCCGCACGAGTCATACTGTCCACCATCGGCAGGATCGCCTGCACCTTCCCGATAAGTGACTGTCCGGGGATTGCCGCGCTGGTGATCACCGCTTCGCCACCAATGCGAATCAGCGGCAGATCATGCTCAAGCACCGCCGCTTCCACGCGCAGATTCGTCAGATCCACCAACGTGCCAACGTCCTGCCCCGCGGTGACGCGGTCGCCGAGCACGGCCGCGAGACGATCGACGGTGCCATCGAACGGCGCCGTGATTGTGGAGCGTTCGCGATTGAGCTTGGCGCGGTCGAGCCGCACACGGGACGCGGCCAAGCCGGAACGGATCACAAAGGCATCAAGGCGTGATTGCGACGGCATCACACCTGTCGCGGCCGAGTCCGGACGATACAGATCCTGGTACTGCTGCATCGACTGCTGCAACGCCACCTCGGCTTCCGCGAGGTCGAGATCGAAGGGCCGAGCGTCGAGCTCGACAACCGCTTGGCCGCGCCGCACGCGCTCACCCGATCGCACGTGCACGCGCGCGATAGTACCCGCCACCTCGCTACGGATGCGGCCCTCGGATTCCGAGCGCACCTGCCCGGTCGTGTTAATCGTGAGCACGAGATCGCCGTCCGTCACCTCTCCTGCGACGACAGGTAAACTCACGTTGCCGCCGATCGCGCCTCCAGATGAAGAGGTATCGGAGATGACCGCCAGTGAGTCACCCGCGATGGCGGAATTTCCCGCCTTGAGCTTGTCACAAGCCGCGAGTGAGAAGAGGTTCGCGCAGATCGTTGCACAGAGCATCGCGCGGCGCGCGGCGGCAAATCGAGAGGACATCGGCATTCGTGGAAGGTGTGCTTCGTTGGACCCTTCGCGCCACCAGAGGGTTTCCGCGGAGCGTTACTGGCGACGGCGGATCACTTCTTCACTTGCATCCGTACAATGACCGAGCCGCCCGATTCCTCGTCCTCGCGTGGGAGCAGGAGTTCGCCATTGGGCAGAAGACCCACGGGAAGCCCAAAGCCCTTCAGCGTGCCCGCGTAGGCGCCATCGCTACCGAAGACATCAAGCACCGGAGGCTCACTCCGCAGCGAGCGCTGGACCCACATCGTGCCATCGGAAAGCAACGCCAGATCCTGCACAAACGGCATTTGCGCTGCAATCCCGATCTGCTCCTGGAGCGTCGCCAGAGGAATCGTACAGGCGATGCGCGGCCCTGCCTGGAGTTTCAGCCCCTCGGGATACAGACGCGCGAGGTCGTCCAGCGTTGGCGTCTGCATCGGGAGGTCGCGCCGCACACTGGCGACTAATCGCGGACCTTCGTAGAGCCGCAGATCGTACGCGGGGCCAAGGTTCGCCAGCAGCCGCGCGCCCGCCGTTTCCCAATGAATCGCCGGCGAGAAAAAGGGCGGGAGCATCAACCCCACTTGGCCACCGCAGGCCTGGAGCTGTTTCGGCTTGCCCTCGACGATGCGCATCAACGGCGGACCCGGCAGCGTATCGCCATGCAACGTGACGACGTTCCCAAGCGAGTCAAACGCGGAGCGCTGCACCCAGACGCCGCCCATCCGGAACGCGAGTCTGTCTACCTGTTCAAACGCCGCGCGCTTCGCCACGTCATTGATCGGATCCAGCTCTGGGCCCCAACGCGCGAGGACCCCGCGCCCCACGTCGTGCACCGCGATCGAGTCGCCCTGCTGCAGCAGCGCGATCGGGAACTCCATCTCACCGGGCGCGCCACCTTTCCGTCCAAAGGAGCGCTCGTAGCGCCCATCGCGTCCGAAACGTCGGATCGCGGGCTCGGCGTCGAGCACGTACGTTCGCCCAGCGCGGTCCGTGAGCACGAGCGCTGGTGAGACCGCGGTGAAGAGCCAGGGCTCGCCGAGCGAATCGCGCAGGACATCGATCTCCGTGAGCGTCCACGCCAGCGCCGTGTCCGGCGCGGAGGAAGTGATGATCTTCACTCCGGCCGAGTCGGTGCGCGTGACTGTCGAGTCTACCGGCGCCGGAGCGGCGCAAGCCGCGAGCAGGATGAGCGCCGTTGTCGCCGTGTTCGCGAGGAGAATGAGATTTATCCTCACGCGCGCGCCGGCGTCTCGGTATGCCGCTGCGTGAAGACGAATGGGAACACCACCGCAAGCAGCAGCGCGTACGCCGCGAAACTCGTCCAGATGCTCGGCCAATCCTTCACGCCATCGGTGGTGAAGTAGTCCACCACCCAGCCGCTCGCCGTTCCTCCGACAAACGCACCGATCCCGTTCGTCATGATCATGAACAGGCCTTGGGCGCTCGCGCGGATTGTGGGGTCCGCCTCGCGGTCCACAAAAAGCGACCCGGAGATGTTGAAGAAGTCGAAGGCCATGCCGTAGACCACCATCGAGAGCACGAGCATCCACAGGCCGCCCCCGGGATTCCCCACCGCGAAGAGTCCGAAGCGCAACACCCACGCGACGATGCTGATCAACATCACGGTCCTGATCCCGAATCGCCGCAGGAAGAAGGGGATCGTGAGAATGAAGACCGTCTCCGAAATCTGCGAGATCGAAAGCAGCAGGTTCGGATGCTGCACGCCGAAGCTGTCCGGATACCCCGTCTTGAAGTCGTCGAGGAAGGCGCCGCCAAACGCATTCGTGATCTGTAGCGCCGCACCGAGCAGCATCGCGAAGATGAAGAAGATCGCCATGCGGCGATTCTTGAACAGCACGAGCGCATCGAGCCCGAGCTGGGACGCAAAGCCACCCGACTTCGACCGGCCAGCCGGCGGACAGGCGGGGATACTGAAGGCATACAGCCCGAGGAGCGCGGCCGACCCGGCACTCACGTAGAGCTGCATCGCCGTCTTGGTGAACCCGGCGAAGTCCACCATCCACATCGCTGCAATAAAACCGATTGTCCCCCACACACGAATCGGGGGGAAGTGCGTCACGACATCGAGTCCGTGCTGCTCGAGCACCTTGTACGAGACCGTGTTGTTCAACGCGATCGTTGGCATATACGCCATCGCATTGAGCAGTAGAATCACATAGAGCAGGTCATAACGCGTGACCGTACTCGCCCACAGCAGGAGCACCGCGCCAATCAAATGGCAGATTCCGAATGCGCGCTCGGCGTTCATCAAGCGATCGGCGATAATCCCGAGTACGCCCGGCATGAAAAGCGCGGCAATCCCCATGGTCGCATACACGCTGCCCACCTGCGTACCCGAGAAGCCGAGGGTGACGATCATGTAGCCGCCGAGCGAAATGAGCCAGGCGCCCCACACGAAAAACTGGAGGAAGTTCAGCACGCCCAATCGCATCTGAATGCTCATCGTCGTCGCTCAGGTCTGCGAGGAAAGCCGCCGAGCGCGATGTGTGCGCGTGGCGAAAAAAATCACGGTGGCTACAGCGCCCACCTCGACCAACACGAGCCACTCGGCCGCGGTGATGGAGGTGAGAAGTCCAAGAATCGCGAGGCAGGAAAGGATCGGCACCAGCGGGCCTCCGGGCACGCGGAACGGCGTGCTTCCTTCGGCCTGTACGCCCGTTCGCCGCAACTGCCACGATGCGCCAGCGCACGCCATGTAGCAGAGCAACGCGGCAACGTTGGAGATCACAGCGAGCGCGCCAAAGCTACCCGTGATCGAGACCAAGCACGCGAGGCCGAGCTGCACGAGCACCGCGACCCACGGCGTGCGGAAGGTCGGATGCACCGCGGCAATCACCTTGGGCAGGAACCCGTCGCGCGCGAACGCATAGAGGGTGCGCGGCGACGCGAGTGCCATCCCGCTCAGATAGCCAAACGTCGAGACAATCACGCCGAAGAGCAGCAGTTGACGACCCCAGGGCCCGATTGCCACGCCCGCCGCGTCGGCCAGCGGCGTGGTCGCCCCAGCGAGCGCCGGGCCAAGCACGCCCTGCGCCACAAACTGAATGCTCAGATACAAGGCGGTGACACCGGCCATACCGAGGAAAATCCCGCGCGGCACCGTGCGCGCCGGATCGCGCAGTTCACCGCCAGGGATGAGCGCCGATTCCACACC
>JAYTDH010000246.1:0-6581 GCA_043736095.1 Gemmatimonas sp. | reverse complement strand
ATCGTCGGCCCGTCCGGCAGCGGCAAGACCACACTCCTCGGCCTCATGGCGGGGCTGGATCTTCCCTCGCGCGGAACGATCGTACTCGACGGCGTCGATATGACGCAGATGGACGAAGATTCCCGCGCCAAGCTCCGTGGCGAGAAAGTCGGCTTCATCTTCCAGTCATTCCAGCTGATCCCGACGCTCACGGCGCAGGAGAATGTGCAGGTCCCGCTCGAACTCCAGGGCCGACGCGACGCTACCGCGCGCGCGCGCGACCTGTTGTCCCGCGTGGGACTCGGCGATCGCATGGATCACTTTCCCACGCAACTCTCCGGCGGCGAACAACAACGCGTCGCCATTGCGCGCGCCTTCGCCAATGAGCCCAAGATCCTCTTCGCCGACGAACCGACCGGAAATCTCGACGGCGCCACGGGCGCCAAAATCGTCGGACTGCTCGACGACCTTAACCGCGAGTCCGGCGCGACGGTCGTCATCGTCACGCACGATCTGACCCTCGCCGAGCATGCGCAACGCGTGATCCGTCTGCGTGATGGTGTCGTGGTGGAGGATCGCGCGGGCAAGGGCACGCCGATCGGCGGAGCAGTCGAGGCCTCCGCGTGAAAGCGGGACTCGGCATCCTCTTCCGACTCGCGTGGCGCGAGAGTCGTACGGCGCGCCGCCGACTCATGTTGTACATGAGCAGCATCTCGCTCGGCGTCGCCGCGCTCGTCGCCATCGACTCGTTCGCGGCCAACGTGCAGTCGTCAATCAAAGAGCAGTCGCGCAATCTGCTCGGCGGCGACATTAATCTGCGCGCGCGACAGTTCTTCTCGCCCAAGATCGATTCCCTGCTCGATTCGCTCCAAGCGGCGGGCGTGCCGTACGCCAAGGTCACGAGCTTCGCATCGATGGCGACGGCTCAGCCCTCGGGCAGCACGCGCCTCGCGCAGATCCGCGCCGTTGGCGAGGGATTCCCCTTTTACGGCGAAGTCCTCACCGAACCCGCGGGCCGCTGGGCCAACGTGCAGCGCGAGCAGATCGCGCTCGTTGACCCTTCGCTCTTGATCGGCCTCGACGCGCAGATTGGCGACACGCTCTCAATCGGCTACGCGCAGTTCGTGATTGGCGGAACCATCACCAACATCCCGGGCGATCCGGGTATCGCGGCGACGATCGGCCCGCGCGTCTTCATCTCCTCCAAATACGTCGGCGCAACGGGGCTCCTCGGGCTCGGCAGTCGCGCCGAGTACGAGGCAGTGCTCCGACTCCCGGAGAATGCCAAGCCGCCACTCTGGATCGCACCGCTTCGTCCCAAGTTCGAAGCCGGCAATGTGCGCGTGCGCACAGTACAAGAAAACGAACTCGACCTCACCGATGCCATTTCGCAGCTCGCGCGCTTCTTGAGTGTCGTCGGGCTCATTGCGCTTCTGCTCGGTGGGATTGGCGTTGCTAGCGGCGTGAACGCCTTCGTACAAAAGAAGATCGATACAGTCGCTGTGCTGCGCTGCCTCGGCGCATCAAGCGCGCAGGTGATGACGATCTATCTCGTGCAGGCGGCCGCGATGGGCTTTGCCGGTGCCGCCGTCGGCGTGCTACTCGGTGTCGGAATTCAGTTCGGCTTACCGCAGGTGCTCGGGGATTTTCTGCCGGTAGATGTGCAGGTGACACTCGTGCCGCAAGCGATCTTCCTCGGGCTCTTTGTCGGCGTCTGGGTGGCGGTGGTGTTTGCACTGCGGCCACTGCTCGTGCTTCGCCGCGTCTCGCCGCTGCAGGCGATTCGGCGCGATGATGCCGCGCTCAATGCCTCGCGGCGGCGCGACACCCTCACGCATCTCACCAACTTCGCGCTCGTGATGAGCGTGCTCGCATTGGCACTCGACCGCGCCGAGTCGGTGCAGCAAGGATTGATCTTCTTTGTCGGAGTGTGCGTGAGCATCGGCGCGCTCGCGGCGAGTGCGTGGGGACTTACCCAGCTCACGCGGAAACTCGTCTCGCCGCGCTGGCCCTATGTGTTCCGCCAGGGCGTGGCGAATCTGCATCGTCCGCATGCGCAGACACAATCGGTCGTGTTGGCACTCGGATTCGGCTCGTTCCTCGTCACGACAATCATCCTCGTGCAGTCGAATCTCTTGCGCGCCTTCGATCTCACTGCGTCCAACTCGCGCGGGAATCTGGTGTTCTTCGACGTGCAAGATGATCAGAAGTTGCAACTCGGCCAGCTTATTGCTGGCAGTGGCAACGCCGTGGTCTCAGAAACTCCAATCGTGACGATGCGGTTCGACGGCGCGAACGGGATGGACCCGGCCGCATGGTCGGCGGCCAGGGGAATCCCAGCGCGCAACTGGGCGATCCGTCGCGAGTATCGCTCGACGTATCGTGATTCCACGGTCGTGACCGAGAAGATCCTCACCGGCGAGTGGTTCGGCGCCCAGCCTCTGCCGAGCGGCATTCATGAGGTCTCGCTCGAGCGCGACATCACCGCCGAGCTCAAGCTCGCAGTCGGTGACACGGTGCAGTGGGACGTGCAGGGCGTGAAGGTGCGCGCGATCCTCACGAGCACGCGCGAAGTGGACTGGGGCCGCTTCGAGCCCAACTTCTTCGCCGTGTTCACGACGAAGGCCATTCAGTCGGCGCCCAAACAGTTCGTGACGATCGCCGCCGTTGATGCCGACACCACGGTCGCTCGCCTGCAGCGCGATGCGGTGCGGCAGTTCCCGAATATCTCGAGCATCGACCTCTCGCTCGTCCGTAAGACCATCACGGGCATCGTTGACAAAGTCACGCTCACGGTGCGCTTCCTCGCGCTCTTCTCGCTCGCGATGGGTATCCCTGTTCTGTTCAGCGCCGTTGCCGCCACGCGACGCGATCGCCTCCGTGAGGGCGTGCTACTCAAGACGCTCGGCGCGACGCGGGCGCAGATCGGACGCATCTTGTTCGCCGAGTACGCGTTGCTCGGGTTGCTCGGCTCGCTCACTGGGATGGTGTTGGCGATCGGCGGCGCGTGGGCGCTCGTGACGTTTGTGTTCGAAGGGACCTTCGCGCTCGCCGTGTTGCCGGCGCTCGGCATTGCGGCGGCGATGACAACCCTAGCGGTGAGTATCGGGATTCTCACCGGCCGCGATGTGTTCCGTGAGACGCCGATGGCGGCGCTGCGAGAGAGCTGACGGATAAACGCGCGAGCGCTACTCAATCCTGACGATCGCCAAGCGAGCGGTGGGCGGGAGCGCACCACCATTCGCGTTTCGCAGATTGAGAAGGCGCCGTGAGCCAGCAGCGCCCGGCGCTACCTCGATCGCGGCGAATCCGCCGGGCACGAGATCGCCCGTCTGCACACTAAAGTTCGGTGCAAACATCACCACCGGACGCAGAGGCTGGGCGCGCGTGAAGCGAGCAGCGCCGAATGCCGAGCCGCAGGCGCCCACGTCAGTGCAAAGCCCGGCGAAGAGGTTCGCGAGATCCCACGACGGCAGACGAAGCGTTGCATCGAGCACGTTGGCCCCACGTGTTTCCGCGAACAACGCGAGCGACCAGCGTCCGAGGATATCGTCCCAGGTGCGACCGCTCCGCGCTTCAAGATTCGTGACTCCCGACTGTCCGCTCGACGTGAGCTGTTGGAGAAAACTCTCCTCGCTGCTCGTCCCGTGGTCGATCGACCAACGCGTGAGGGACCAAGCGCTGCCGTAGAACGAGACGTCGCCGGCGGTGGTGGCTCCAAGTGGCGAGTGCGTGGCTGGAGCGCTCAAGAAGTCCCAAAGTCCTTCGAAGTGTGGCAGCATCGCGCGCGGCGTACCGGCGCACGTCGGATCGCCAAGCAACACACGCGACTCGCATTGCAGGGCAGCGTAGCCGGTGTTCCCCGTCGGTGAGAATCCCAGCCGAGCCCGCGCAAAGAGTTCTTCGGCGTGGCGCGCGGTCGCTTCTTCCAGCCACGACTCCTCGAGCGGCTGCATCCGCACCACGCGCCCAGCGAACGAGACGATGTGCTTGAGCTCATGGGCGATCGTGCCGCGAATCTCATAGCTCCATCGGGCGCGCGTCCCGTGACCCAGCCCAATATCCAACGAAGTAGGCACTTGGAGATACATCATCTCGCCGACATTGCTCGCCGCGAACTGCGCGCGCGAAAAAAGATCGCAGGTCACGACCGCGCCGAGCAGCTCGCCCTCGTAGAAGTCATTCATTCGCGGCGTGGCGACCAGCACGACCTTGCCGTTGTCGTCGAGACGGCTGTCCATCACGAGTGGATCGCCAAAGCGCTGGGCGAGCGGCCAGAGTACTGCGTCGAACTCCCGCCCGACCTCGGCGTAGAGCTCGTCCATCGCCCCCGCGAGCGTGGGCACACCGCCTTTTTTGGAGAGCGTATCCTCGAGAATCACCACGTTCGTGCCCTGGAAAACTGTCCGCGCGCCGATGGTCGTGAAGTTGCTGCAGATGCTGGCCGACTCGAGATCTGGCACGCGCACCGGGACGATGCCGTTGACTGGCGGGATCTCCAATGCGGCCGTGCGACGTGGCGCGGATGTGGCAGGGCTGAGCTGCGCCGCCCGCATGATGCGCACCGCGGCGCCCGAAGCGTCGAGCACGCTCCCGTGGGCGCGCGCGTGCGCGCGTGCAGGTGCGGTGGCGACTCCATTCACGCGGGCCGGATCAGAATTGTTGTGCGCCTCGTAGATCACCACCGCATCACCAACACCGGCGCGCCCATCGAGCGCGAGCGCGATTGATCCGGCGCCGAGCGCACGCCCCGCGTGCTGTACGGTCACGAGATACCGCCCGGTGCCCGCGGACAACTCGTTGCAAGCGCTGCTGCTCGCGTTGGTCAGCACCAGTGACTCGCCGATGCCGAGCGATCGCTGTGGCGCGAGCTGCACGCGTGCGCTTCCCGCCCCCACACCACCGACGGTGGTCACTTGTACCGCCGCGGTGAGCGTCGGGATGCAGGGGAGTCCCGCACTCGCGAGCACGGCGGTGAGCTGCGTCTGCGTCGCCGCGGTGACGGTGGCGATGAGCCCGTCGACATGCACGGTGTTGGCGGCAATCGTTGCCCCGAACCGCTGACCCGTGATCGTGAACGGGACGCCCGCCGTGATCGTCGCCGCCGAAACACTCGTGACAATCGGCGAGATCGCCGTCACCGCCGGCGTGACCTGCACCGTACGCGCCGAGCGGATCCCATCGAGCGTCACGGCGATGGTCGCGAGTCCAACGGCGACTGGCGTGATTGCACCCGCCGCGCTGATTGTGGCGATTCGCGGCGTCTCGGTGCTGAACTGGAATCGCGCGGCGATGATCAGTTCACCGTCGGCGTCGAAGGCGTTGCCTTGCAGTGTTGCCGCGGTGCCGGGGAGCGTGAGCCGAATGATGTCGCTGGGGAATCGGAGCACCACCGCTGGGGGATTCACCAACGTCAGCTCGAGGCGGCCCGTCACGCCCGCCGCGGTGGCTTCGAGCACCGCGAGTCCCGGCGCCAGCGCGGCGAGTTCACCGGCGCCAGTCACCGTGAGCAACTCGGGGGTCACTGATCGCCAAGCGACGGGGAGCTCCACCAGTTCGCCTGCGGCATCGAGTGGACGCGCGACAACGGTCATCGCTCGGCCCGGTCGCAAGGTCGTGGAGGGAGCGAAGATGCGAATCTCGCGCACCACATTCTGGACCGGCGGCGTCGTCTCCTTGCACCCAGCGATCAGCAGGGCGACCACGAGCGCCACAGACAGGCGACCCGATCGGGGAAGGGGAAAGAGGCGCATAGGGATGCATTGACTATACCCTCGGCCTCGGGTGGCGGGCGAGCGGGCGCGGGGTACATTCGGGTGCCATGGGGGCTATGACGAACAGATCGGCGCTCACTCGCTGGGCCGACACGATGCGCACCTGGAGCGCCGGGCGCTGGTGGTGGTGGCGACTCCCGCTCTTCCTGCTCCTGGCCGAGCAGGCCACGCGCCCGCTCCGTGGCGAGGGCTCATCCCATCTCTTTGCCGGCATCAACTTCGGCGCCCACGAGTTTGGCCACCTCTTCTGGGGCTTCGCCGGCGAGTGGATGACTATCGCGGGGGGAAGTCTCACGCAGATTCTCATCCCCATCGGTGCGGCTGCCGTTGTCGGGCGCAGCAAGGACTGGTTCGGCGTCGCCGTCTGCGGACTCTTTCTTGCCTCGAGCTTGGGCGACATGTCCTGGTACATCGCCGATGCACGCGCCCGTGAACTCGATCTCCTCAGCTTCTCTCCCGATGCGTCGGGGCACGACTGGTCGTATCTGCTGAGTCACGCAGGATTGCTGCGGCAGGATATCAAGCTCGCGCGCCTAGTGAAACTGATCGGCTGGCTGACGGCGTTCGCATCGAGCCTGATGGCGCTGCGACTGCTCTGGTGGATGAAGACCGAACCGGTGCCGTCGGACGCGAATCAAGGCTGACGCGAGGGAGCCGTTCCTGTGCCAGCCGTCAGCGCGTTTTACAGACCGGTCGCTCGGGTGGCATTCCCGCGCACTGAATGCTCTCGGCCATCCCGGCGCTGATTGTTCCGCAGGCCGTGTTCACCGCGGTCTTGAGCGCCTCTTTCTCATCGATCCCCGACGCCGACGCGCAATTCGTCTGCCC
>JAYTDH010000245.1:0-1847 GCA_043736095.1 Gemmatimonas sp. | reverse complement strand
CGGACGCGGTCACGGTGACGGCCGAGGGTTGGGTGGTGCGCGCTCGGTCGTCGGGCGACCAGTTGGACCCGAGAGCCGATCGCCTGGTGGTGGAGATCGAACAGCGGCTCGTCCCCGACGGCCGGAGGTTGGCGGTCACTCAGAGGAGGATCTCGCCATGACCGGTAGTCAACTGTCGAGCGTGCGCGCGCCGCGCCGTCTGCTCTGGTCCAGGCAGGCGATCGGAATCTCGCTCAGTGCAACGCGCGCGGTTGCAGTGGAGCGCGGCGACGGAGAGGCACAGTGGGTGCTCGACGGCCCGGGTGTGCCGGCGTCTGAACAGATCGCCGAGGTGATGCATGCGCTGCTCGACCGCCTACCGCTGGCCAAGGGGCTCTGGCGGCGACCGATGGTCGTGGTGGCACTGGCGCGAGACTTCGCTCAACAGAAACACCTCTTTGGCTTTCCACCATTGCGTGACCGCGCCACGGCGAATGCGCTGGTGCGCGAGGGTGCGCATCGGTTCTTCCGACGGACCGCAGAGGACCTCGTCACGAGCGATGTCGAGTTCGACGAGAACGGGGGTCCGATTGCTGCGGCGTTCAATGGCGAGATGATTCGCGTGATCAGGGGCGCGTGCTCCAGTCGCGGCATACGTCTCGTCGCGATCGTGCCCGCGGATTCGTTGCCGACTGACGGCGCGACCCCTCCGAGCATGGTCGATCCGGAGATCGTTCTTGCTTGGCGTGCGGGTGCGCTGGCACACGACCCAGCTCGCGTGCGACTGAACGCGCTGACGGGAGATGCGCACGGGCGCCAAATCTCACCCGCACGAGTGCGGGTCGCGGCGCTCGTCTCCAGTGTGTCCGTGGCACTCGCGCTCGCGGCGCCGTTCGTCAGCGCTCGAGTCGTTGAACGCAACGCCCGACTGACGCATGACGGGTTACGGCAGCGAGAGGCGCGGGCGCTCGCGACCTCCTACGAGTTGGGGCGCGTGAGCGAGGCGCTTTGCGCTCTTGCGGATCGCACGTCGGAGCGGCGTTCGATGACCCAGCTGCTCGCGCATCTCGCTGCCGCCTTGCCGCCCGGGTCCGTGCTCACCCACCTGCAGGTGGACAGCGCCGGTGGCACGCTCATCGCGCTCGCGCCGTCGGCCGACGGAGTATTGAAGGGCATCTCCGAGAGCACGCTGATCGCGATGCCCGAGATCGTCGGACCCGTCACGCGCGAGACAACGGGTTCGCGAGAAGTGGAGCGAGTGACCGTGCGCTTCGCGCACCGGATGGACACACTGGCACGGGAGAGGCAATGAGGCAACTCTCGGCGCGCGACCGACGTGCGCTGCTCGCCGGCTGCGCGCTCGTGGCGCTGGCGCTCCTGATCGGACGCGGGCTGCCCGCTTGGCTGGAGTTGCTCGAGAGTTCGCGCGGCGACGCGGACCACGAACGCCGCGCGTTGGCTGACGCGCGGGCTGTGATCGCTGCAGAACCCGAACTGCGCGATTCTCTGGTCGCGCGACGAGTGCGCTACCTGGAGGTCGCTCCGGCGCTGATCGCTGCGGTCACGCCGAGTGCGATGGCGTCGCGGCTTGGCGCGATCGTCTCAGCGGCTGCGACCAATGCAGGAGTCGCGGTGAGCTCCGTGGTACTCCGAGCCGATACCGCGTCCAGCAGTGGGTTCGGTCGCCCGTTGGTACGCGGTGAAGCTCGTGGCGACATCTCCGGACTCACGCAGTTCCTGCTGTTGATCGACCTTGGCCCTCCGCTGCTGCGTGTGGTCGAGTTGACGGTGACGCAGGCGGAGCCAGCCGCTGTAGGCCGCGCTGAGGAGCTGCGCATCGCCTTCGTGATCGAGGGGATCTCGCGTGT
>JAYTDH010000244.1:0-3615 GCA_043736095.1 Gemmatimonas sp. | reverse complement strand
CGCCAACGGACGCCTCGTCGGGATCATCACGAATCGCGATCTCCAGTTCGAACGGCAACTCGACCGACCGCTCGCCGATGCGATGACCAAGGACAAGCTCATCACCGCCCCAGCCGGGACGTCACTCGACGAAGCCGAGCAGATCATGGGCAAGCATCGGATCGAGAAGCTCCCCGTCGTGGACAAGGACGGCAAGCTGATCGGCCTGATCACGGTCAAAGACATTCACAAGCGTCGTCAGTATCCGAATGCCGCGAAGGATGGCGAAGGGCGCCTGCTCGTCGCGGCGGCGATTGGCGCGGGTGGCGATTACCTCGCGCGCGCTAAGGCGTTGATCGATGCGGGGGTTGACGCGTTGGTTGTCGATACCGCGCACGGCCATTCGCAGGGCGTGTTGGATGCGACGGCCAAGGTCCGCGAGACCTTTCCTACGGTGCAGCTGATTGCCGGCAACATCGCCACAGAGGCGGCGGCACGCGCGCTCGTCGAGCGTGGCGTGGACGGCCTGAAGGTCGGCGTTGGGCCAGGCTCCATTTGCACGACGCGTGTCGTCACCGGTATCGGCGTGCCCCAGCTGACCGCCGTGCTCGATGCGGTGCGCGGCGCCGGCGACATCCCCGTCATCGCCGACGGTGGCATCAAGTATTCTGGCGACATCGTCAAGGCGATTGCCGCCGGCGCGCACACGGTCATGATGGGATCGATGCTCGCAGGGACCGAGGAGAGTCCGGGCGAGTCCATCCTCGCCGAGGGGCGTCGCTTCAAGATGATCCGCGGCATGGGCTCGATGTCCGCGATGCAGGACGGCTCGGCCGATCGCTACTTTCAGGATGGCGAGATGTCCGCCAAGAAGTTCGTCCCCGAGGGGATTGAGGGGCGCGTCCCGTACAAGGGACCCGTGTCGGATGTGCTCTACCAGATGGTCGGGGGCCTGCGCAGTGGCATGGGCTATGCCGGCACGCAGAATATCGAGGCGCTCCGAACGGAGTCAGAGTTCGTGCGTATCACGGCAGCGGGGCTGCGCGAGTCGCACCCGCACGACGTCACGATCACGCGCGAAGCGCCTAACTACTCGGTCTAACTCATGGGTCTCTGGACTACGAAGCCGCTTTCCATCCTGATGAACGAGGCGGGGGCTGAGGGTGAACACTCCCTCAAGCGCACGCTTACGGCGACGAACCTCACGCTGCTCGGGGTCGGCGCGATTATTGGCGCCGGCATTTTCGTGCTGACGGGCACCGCGGCGGCGCAACACGCGGGACCCGCCATCGTCATCTCGTTCATGATTGCCGGGCTCGGCTGCGCCTTTGCCGGACTCTGCTATGCGGAGTTCGCTTCGATGATCCCCATCGCGGGGTCGGCGTACACCTACGGGTACGCGACCCTCGGCGAGTTGCTGGCGTGGATCATTGGATGGGACCTGATCCTCGAGTACCTCTTCGCCGCGTCCACCGTCGCGGTGGGGTGGTCGGGATACTTCGTGCAGTTCCTTGGTGATCTCGGCATCAACCTGCCCACCGCGCTCACCAATGCGCCCTTCACGGTTGAAGGCACGCACACGCTCGTGCGCACTGGGGCGATTGTGAATCTCCCTGCTGTTATCCTCGTGCTTCTGATGACGGCACTGCTGGTCGTCGGAATTAAAGAATCGGCGAAGCTCAACAACCTGATCGTGTACGTGAAAGTCGCGATCGTGCTCTTGGTGATTGGCTTCGGGTTCTTCTACGTAGACGCGGCGAACTGGAGCCCCTTCATTCCGGCGCAGCTCACCGATGCCAGTGGCCAGCTACTTGATGGGAAGTTCGGATGGAGCGGAATCTTCGCCGGCGCGGGAGTGATTTTCTTCGCCTATATCGGATTCGATGCGGTCTCGACGGCGGCGCAGGAAGCCAAGAATCCGCAGCGTGACCTGCCCATCGGCATCCTCGCCTCGCTGGCGATCTGCACGGTGCTGTACATCCTGATGGCGCTCGTGATGACCGGGATGGTGCCGTACCCACAGCTCGACGTGGCGGAGCCGGTGTATGTCGCGCTCGACGCGGCCGGACCATCGCTTGCCTGGCTCAAGTATCTCACGACGGTCGGCGCGATTGCGGGGCTCGCCTCGGTCGTGCTCGTGATGCTCATGGGGCAGCCGCGCATCTTCTACGCGATGTCGCGCGACGGCCTACTGCCGGAGATCTTCGGACGAGTACATCCCAAGTACCGGACGCCCTGGTTGGCGACGATTATCACTGGGCTTTTCGCGGCGTTCTTTGCCGGACTCTTCCCGATTGGCATCCTCGGTCACCTCGTCTCCATCGGGACGCTCTTCGCGTTCATGATCGTCTGCGCGGGCATTCTCGTGCTCCGCTACAAGCGTCCGGAGTTGGTGCGTCCGTTCCGCACGCCGTTCGTCCCCTTTGTGCCGATCGGCGGGCTCGTCGTTTGCGGCTTCCTGATGTACAGCCTGCCTGCCGATACCTGGATCCGACTCGGCGTGTGGATGGCCATCGGGTTGGTGCTGTACTTCGTCTATGGACGCCACCACTCCAAGTTAGGACGTGCGGGTGAGTGAGTTGCTGGCAGTCCCGCCGGCGCGACGCGACGCGATCCATCGGATCGCCGCGGAGTTGCGCCCCGGGATGACGGTCGCGCTCTCGACGCACATCAACGCCGACGGCGATGGATGCGGGTCGCAGACGGCGCTGGCACGTCTGCTGGGGCAGATGGGGGTGCGCGCCATCATCGTGAACCCCACTCCCTGGCCGGAGCTCTTCCGGTGGCTGCTCGGTGATGACGTCGAGGAGTGTTCCGCGGAGGGGGCCAAGGCGCTCAAGAAGGTCGATCGCCTGCTCGTGCTCGATATCAGCGATATCGGCCGGCTGGGCCAGCTCGCCGATGCGGTGCGGGCGATGCCGCAGGATGCCTTGGTGATTGATCATCACCTGCCGGGGAACGAACCCCCGGGCAAGACGATGCTCAGCGACACGGCGGCCTGCGCGACGGCCGAGTTGGTGTTTGACTTCGCGCGTGAACGGGGATTGAGCATCTCGACAGCGATTGCGAAGTCGCTGTACACGGCGCTCGTGACCGACACTGGGGGGTTCCGGTTCGGGAACACCTCGCCGCGGTGCCTGGCGATTGCCGCCGAGTTGCTGACGGTGGGAGTCGATCCGGAGCAGATGTACGCGCGTATCTATGGAAGTGTGCCGCTCGGGCGGCTGCACCTGCTCCGCGACGCGCTGGATTCGCTCGAGGTGGATCTGGCGCATGGCATGGCGTGGGTGCGGATCGCCGCGGGTGCGCTGGAGAAGCACGGGGTGGCGAGCGAGGACCTCGACGGCGTGTCGGAGTATCCGCGGAGCATCGCTGGGGTGCGGCTCGCCCTCCTCTTCCGCGACCTCGGCCACGGCAAAGTGAAGGTCAGCTTTCGGAGCGTGGCGGGTGTGAATGTGAACACGCTGGCGAACCGGTTTGGCGGCGGTGGCCATGCCCGCGCCTCTGGGGCGCTGATCACGGGGGGCGCGGTGGAGGTCGAGGCGCGGGTACTTGGTGAGGCCCGTCACTTATTAGAGACTGGCGCATTGGCCGACTGACCGTCACACTGTGATGTGCTGACTGGTGCCCGTGTCC
>JAYTDH010000243.1:0-22263 GCA_043736095.1 Gemmatimonas sp. | reverse complement strand
GATGCGCTGGGAATCGCCGCGCCGCTTGCTGTGCCGCGTTGGTCTGCGACAATCGTCGAGCCGAGCATCGATCGACGCCTCGGGCGTCTTGGGATGGTGCTCGATGACATCAAGGCGCCGCATGATGCTGAGAAGCGGATTGGCGATCGCGCGATGCCCGCGGCAGTGCGCGAAACTCTCGAAGGCTTGCGGAAGGATCTCGCCGAGAGACTCGGCGCGCTGGCGAAGGAGGCCGCGGCGCTGGAGCATCTCGTGCCGGAGCGCGTGATCGAGGGGGCGCGGCATCAGATGTTGCATCGCGTCGATCGGTTGGAGCGTCGACTGCGCGCGGCGTCGCGGGCGCGTTCCATTGAATCCGTGAACGACCTCGCCACCGTGCGTGCTTCGCTGATGCCAGACAATCAGAGACAGGAGCGGAGGCTGAACCCCGTGCCTCTGCTGGCGCGTCATGGCGACCTGCTGCTCGCGCAGTTGAAGGCGGGGGCCGCGATGCATGCGGGGACGCTGGTCGGCAACTGATGCGAACCGGTTGATGCGCACGGGCGGCGCTCGACTCGTCGCAGCCGGAATTCTGCTCAGCCGCGTGTTCGGGCTCGTGCGGCAGCGCGCGAGCGCGCACTTCTTGGGAAGTGGGATGGCCGCCGACGCGCTCGCGGCGGCATTTCGCATTCCGAATCTCTTGCAGAATCTCTTCGGCGAGGGTTCGCTCTCGGCGTCGTTCATCCCCGTGTACGCGAGGCTGTTGGCGGAGGGGAGAACGGAAGAGGCGGGGCGCGTTGCGGGCGCGGTGCTTGGACTACTCGCGCTCGTGGTCTCGGTTGTCGTGGCACTTGGCGTTCTCTGTGCGCCGTGGCTGGTCGATTTACTCGCACCCGGATTCGGTGGGGATACGCGCGAGCTCACGGTGCTCTTGGTGCGCGTGATCTTTCCAGGGCTCGGTCTCCTGGTGTTGTCGGCGTGGTGCCTCGGCGTCCTCAACGCGCACCGGCGATTCTTTCTGTCGTACGCGTCGCCGGTGATGTGGAATGCGGCGATCATCATCGCACTGTTGTGGCAAGGGCCGCAACAGAGGATGGAGGCGCTTGCGGTCACGGTGGCGTGGGCGAGTGTGCTCGGGGCCTTCTTGCAGTTCGTGGTCCAGTTGCCGACCGTCTGGCGAGTGGATCGCACGCTCTCGCTGACCGCTGGTGATGCCGCGCCGCACGTGCGCACCGTCGTGCGTAACTTCGGCCCCGCGCTCGCGACGCGTGGCGTGGTACAACTTAGTGGTTACGTGGATACGATTATTGCCTCGCTGCTCGGCGCTGGCGCATTGGCAACGCTCAGTTATGCGCAGGCAATCTCGATGCTGCCAGTGTCGCTCTTCGGAATGTCGATCGCCGCGTCGGAGTTGCCAGCGATGTCTGGCGCGACGGGGAATGATGATGAGATTGCGGCGGCGCTGCGTCGCCGTTTGGAAAGCGGACTGCAGCGGGTCGCCTATTTTGTCATTCCGTCGGCGATGGCATTCGTCGCGCTCGGCGGAGTACTCGCGAGCGCGTTGTACGAGGGCGGAGCGTTTACCCGGGAAGATTCGAAGTGGGTGTGGGGCGCGCTCGGAGGCTCGGCCGTTGGCCTTCTGGCTGGAACGATGGGGCGACTCTATGCCTCGGCGTCGTTTGCGTTAGGCGATACACGGGCGCCGTTTCGATTCGCGTTTGCCCGCGTGACGCTGGGCGCGGCACTCGGGAGCACGCTCGCGATGTGGGCCCCTCGGGCACTCGATGTGGACGGTCGATGGGGCATCGCGGTGCTGACGGCGGCGTCCGGATTCGCTGGCTGGCTGGAGTTCGTTCTCCTACGAGCACACGTGCATAAGCGAATCGGGCGCGTCGAACTGCCGCGCGGACTGGCGATCCGCATCTGGGCGTGCGCGGTCATCGCGGCGGCGGTCGCGGTCCTCCTCCTCCGCGTGACGAGTGCGTGGCATCCATTGCTGAACGGCGCAGTCGTGTGCGGTGTGTACTGCGCCACGTACCTCGGTGTTGCACGCGCGACTGGAGTGGATCATGCCCGCCGCGCCTGAGCGCGTCGCGCAGAAGATCGCGCATCTCCCGGAGAGCCCCGGTGTGTATTTCTGGCGGGATGCGGCAGGGGAGATCCTCTATATCGGCAAGGCGAAGAAGCTCCGTGCACGCGTGCGGAGCTACTTCGGCTCGGAGCACTGGGATTCGCCAAAGACGCGCCGCCTTGTGGAGCGGATTGCGGACGTCGAGACGATTGTCGTGCCGGATGAGGCCAGCGCACTGATCCTCGAGCAGAACCTGATCAAGGAGCATCGGCCCAAGTACAACGTGATGTTGCGTGACGACAAGACGTATCCGTACATCAAGGTCACGATCAACGAGCCGTACCCTCGAGTGTTCGTGACGCGGAAGCTCCAGAGCGATGGAGGGAAGTACTTCGGCCCGTACACGGATGTAGCCGCGATGCGGCGGGCGCTTGATGTGGTGAAGCGAATATTCACCGTCCGCTCCTGTCGCTACGATATGCCGAAGGAAATGCCGGAGCGCGCCTGCCTCGACTATCATATCGGGCGCTGCAAGGCGCCCTGCGTGGGGCTGCAGTCGCGCGAGGATTACGGCGCGATGATCCGCGAGGTGCTGGACTTCCTCGACGGGCGCACGGACGATGTGGTGAATCGCGTACGGGAGAAGATGGAGGAGGCCGCCGCCAATCTCGAGTTTGAGCGAGCGGGCGAGCTTCGCGATGCCGTGTTGCACCTGCAGCGCATGGAGGAGCCGTCGGTCGTAATGGAAGTCGAGGGTGGGGACCGTGATGTGATTGGATATGCTCGCGATGGCGACGACGCCGCGGCGACATTGCTTCGCATCCGGAGTGGCAAGCTCGTGGCCCGTGAGCACCGATTCCTTGAGGGCGTTGAGGGCGAGGTCGACGGGAACGTCCTCTCGGCGTACCTCGTGGCGAGCTATCTGAAGGCACCGGCGCGCGCCCGCGAGCTGCTACTGCCGTTCGACTTCGAGGACCGCGAGGTGTTCGAGCAGGCGTTGGCCGGCGAGGCGCGCGTGCTCGTGCCGCAGCGGGGTCCGAAGCGCGAGTTGCTCGACCTCGCGGAGCAGAATGCGCGTCACCTGCTTGAGGAGTTTAAGCTCGCCGAGCAGGAGACCGACGAGCGCGCTGCGGACCCTGTGTACGAGTTGGGCCAGGCACTCGGGATGGAAAAGCTTCCACGCTCCATCATCTGCTTCGACAATTCGACCTCGCAAGGGAAGGACTCGGTGGGAGGCATCGTGTGGTTCGAGAACGCGCGGCCGCGTCGCGCTGAGTATCGGACGATGAAGGTGAAATCGGTGGACGAGGCGCTTGGCCCCGATGACTTCCAGAGCATGCGCGAGGTCGTGGGGCGCTACTTCCGCCGGCGCGTGGACGAGAAGAAGCAACTGCCGGATCTGATTGTAGTGGATGGTGGAAAGGGGCAGCTGAGTGCCGCCGACGAATCGCTGCAAGCGCTGCACCTCGGTGGCATCCCGCTCATCGGGCTCGCGAAGCGTGAAGAGGAAGTATTTCTTCGCGGGAGAAGCGAGCCGTTGCGGTTGCCGCGACGATCGGCCGCGCTCCGGCTGCTCCAACAGATTCGCGACGAAGCGCATCGCACGGCGATTACGTACAATCGCAAGCGCCGCACGATGCGCACGGTGACGAGCGAGTTGCTCAAGATTCCCGGCGTGGGCCCCGTGAAGCGGCGCGCGTTGCTGCAAACCTTCGGATCGCTGCAGGGCGTGAAGGAGGCCACCCTGGAGCAGGTGGCGGCGCTGGAGGGATTCAGCGATGCGAGCGCGCGCAAGTTGTTCGAAGGGCTGGGGGTGGAGTTGCAACGCGAGGGAGGTGCGGGGATTGTTGATGCGATTAAGTCGCGGAATGACGCAACACCGGCCGACACCATCGATCCCAGCACCTGACCTCTGATCGACGTAGTGCAGCAGTGTCCATCCTTTAGCCTTGATCTCACCATGTGGTCTCTGAACTGCTCCGTCTGCACGTATCACAAGGCAGACGGAGCGCAACTCGCCTCACTCTGTCCAGACTGCGGCCAGCCACTGCTGGTGCAGTACGCCGCGGCGGTCCCGCGCAGTGCGATTACGGCGGCGTCCAGCCTATGGCGCTATCGCGCGGCGCTGCCGATCCAGGCGCACGAGCACGCGTATTCACTTGGCGAGGGCATGACCCCACTCACCGAGCTGCCACATCTCGCGAAAGAGATTGGCGTGCGTCGTCTCTGGGTGAAGGACGAGGGCGTGAATCCGACGGCGAGCTTCAAAGCGCGTGGCCTGATGATGGCAGTCACTCGCGCGAAGGCCTTAGGCCTGCCGGGCGTCTGTGTGCCGACGGCCGGCAACGCTGGGATCGCGCTGGCTGCGTATGCCGCCGCCGCAGGAATGCCATGTCGGATCTTTGCACCGGAGACCACGCCGCCGCCAATACTCGGCTCGATCCGCGCGTATGGCGCCGATTTGATTCTTCTCCCGGGCCACATCGGCGACGCCGGGAAGGCGACGATGGCGTTTGCGAAGGAGAGCGGCTACTTCAACGTCGCTACCGTGCGCGAGCCGTATCGCGTCGAAGGGATGAAGACGATGGGCTACGAGGTCGCCGAGCAATTGGGGTGGCGACTTCCCGATGCGATTGTTTATCCGACCGGCGGCGGCGAAGGGACGATTGGCATCTGGAAGGCGGTCGGCGAGATGCTCGCGTGGGGCTGGCTCCCCGCGGATATGGCGAAGCCACGGATGATTATCGCGCAGGCGGCGGGGTGTGCGCCGCTCGTCAGAGCCTTTAAGGCGGGCGAGGAGAAGGCGACTCCGTGGGAGGATCCGACGACGCACGCGAGCGGATTGCGTGTACCTGGACCGCTCGGTGACCGACTCACGTTGCGTACGCTCCGCGAGAGCGCTGGGGAGGCGGAGGCGGTGAGCGAGGACGCGATCCGGAGCGGGACCTTCTTGCTCGCGTCCAAGAGCGGGATTGATGCCGCGCCAGAGGGGGGAGCGGCACTGGAGGCCACGCGTCAGTTGGTGGCGACGGGGCGTCTCGACGCGAGCAGCGAGGTTGTGGTCTTCAACACCGGATCAGGCGCTAGCTATCGCTGGTAGCGCGTCCCGATCGGTGCGTGCGACCTTCGCTGCTCACGCGCTGCTCACGCGCTGCTCACTGATTCCGCATGTGATCCGCGACCTGCATCAGTCGCTGCTTTAAGTAGGCTCGGAGATCGTCCGGCATTTCGTGTGCGTCGAGGGCGCGCGTCATGCACCAGAGCCACTCGTCGCGCTCGCGGGCGGCGATGGGGAAGGGCATATGCCGTTGCCGCAGCATGGGATGTCCGTACTGCTCGACGTAGAGTTGCGGCCCGCCGAGCCATCCACTCATGAACTTGTAAAGTTTCTCGCGCGAGGCCTTCAGGCTCGCCGCGTGCAGGGTCCGGATGTGCGCCGCTTCCGGCGCCGTGTCCATGAGATCATAGAATCGATCGACCAGCGCCCGCACCCCCGCCTCCCCGCCGACGGCATCATAGTGGATTGGTGCGGGCTCAGTCATTTTCGATCCACGACATGGTGGTGACGATATCCTCAGGTGGCCGGAGAGGGAAGCGCGTTAGATTTCCCGCCCATGACCCGCATCGCCATCCTCGACCCGATGTCCGGCATCGCCGGCGACATGTGCTTGGGCGCCCTCCTCGACGTGGGCCTTCCGGAGGCGTTCGTGCGCGACCTCCCGGCGACACTCGGGATTGCCGGAGTTGGCGTCAGCATCACCACGGTGATGCGCGGCCAGATTGCCTCGAAGAAGGTTGACTTCACTGTCCCGCCGCAGCCCCACGGTCGGCATCTCAAGCACATCAAGGCGATTGTCGAGGCCACTCCCGCGCCGGAGCGCGTGAAGACCAAGGCGATGCAGGCCTTCACGCTCATCACTGAATGTGAGGCCGCGATCCACGGCACCACGGTCGAGCGGGTGCACCTGCACGAGGTGGGGAGCGTGGATGCGATTCTCGATGTTGTGGGGACGATTTGGGGGCTGGAGCAGCTCGGGGTGGAGCACGTGTACTGCGGCACAATCCCCCTCGGTGATGGCTTTGTGGACACGCAGCATGGTCGGATGGCGGTGCCGACGGCCGCGACCCTGCGCCTCCTCGAGGGGCTACGCGTAAGCCCTGGCCCCGACGGGTCCGGCGAACTCGTGACGCCAACGGGCGCGGCGCTTGTGCGGGTGCTGAGCGAGGGACCGCCACCGGCGGAGTTCGTGCCAGTGCGGAGTGGGTTCGGGGCGGGCACCAAGGACTTCCCGGATCGGGCGAACGCGCTCCGGATTTGGCTCGCGGACGCGGACGCCGGAATGCTCGGCGGGTCGCTCGGCGGAATCGCCGGCGCGCCGAGCGACGGCGCCACGCTGACGGTGCTGACGGTGCTCGCTGCAGACCTTGATGACATCACCGGCGAGCAGGTTGGCGCCGTCGCCGACCTGCTGCGCGAGGCGGGTGCGCTCGATGTCACGGTGTTGCAGACCCTGATGAAGAAGGGACGCCCGGGGATTCGTATTGAGGCGCTCTCCGATCCGGCTACCGCTGACGCCCTAGAGGGGATCCTGCTGCGCGAAAGCACGACAATCGGCGTTCGCCGCTATACCGTGCTGCGGACGGCGCTTCGGCGCTCGCACCTCAAGGTGGAGGTGCTCGGGCAGCCGGTCGGGCTGAAGGTGGTGACCCTCCCCGATGGAAGCACTAGGGCGAAGCCGGAGTTCGACGACGTCCGACGCGCTGCGGCGGCCACCGGACGCACCCACCAAGAGATCATCGACACAGCCATGGACGCTTCGCGCAAGTAGCTGTCCCACATTGCTTTCCGTCCCCTCGGCTCATACATTGTATGAGCCGCGCGTTGCGGCTTTTTTTGTCCCCTAGTCGCCCGCTGGGATTCCCCGATGGTCCGCGTCTCAAAAGTCCAACCTGAGAGTATTGCGTCCGAACTGGGGATCGTCCCCGGCACGGAGTTGCTCAGCGTGGATGGACGAGCACTCGAGGACTTTCTCGACTGGGAGTTCTTGACCGCCGATGAGGCTTTTGAAGTTGAGGCCAAGCTTCCCGACGGGGAGATCGTCGTCTTCGAGATCGAGCGCGATGGCGGCGAGCCGATGGGTATCGAACTCGAGCCGCCGAACGTCCGGCGCTGCGCCAATCGTTGCGAGTTCTGCTTCATCGAGGGGCTCCCCAAGGGGCTCCGAAAGTCGCTCTACATTCGCGACGACGACTACCGGCTCTCGTTCGCCTACGGCAACTTCGCGACGCTGTCGAATGTGAAAGAGAAGGACATCGCGCGCATCCTCGAGTACCGGCTCTCGCCGCTGTACGTGTCGGTGCACGCGACGCCGTGGGAGGCGCGAAAGGTCCTGCTGAACAACCCACGCGTCCCGAACATCCTCGAGCAGCTGACGCGGCTCACTGAGGGGGGCATCCAATTCCACGGCCAGATGGTCGTGGTCCCGGGGCTCAACGACGGGGATGTGCTCGAAGCGTCGCTCCGCGATCTCTACAGCTTCGGCGAGGGCTGCCTCTCCGTGGCGCTCGTGCCAGTGGGGCTCACGCAGTTCTCGCACATCTACACCGGCCAGTCGATGGATCAGGAGAACGCGAACCGGATTCTCGAGACAGCCGAACGGTGGGCGACTAAGGCCGACGCCGAGCGTGGCGAGCCCTGGGTGTATGGCTCGGATGAGTTGTATCTGCTTGCGGGGCGTGAACTCCCCCTCGCAGAGCATTATCGCGATTTCGCGCAGATCGAGAACGGCGTCGGTGCCGTGACATCGCTGCGCGACCGCGTGCGCGACGGGCTGAAGCGCCTCCCGCGCCTTGATGGACGCCGGATTGGTGTGGTGACGGGGAAGGCGATGATTTCGCTGATGCCCGAGCTGCTCGAACAGCTCACACAGCAGACCGGGGCGCACTTCGAGATGATCCCCACTGAGAATTCTCTTTTCGGACCAACTGTGACGACCGCGGGGCTCCTCGTGGGAGCCGATATCCTGCGTGCGCTCGCTGACCGTACCGATCTCGATCTCGCGCTGATCCCAGCCGAGACAATCAACCAGGACGGCCTCTTCCTCGATGACCAAGCCTTTGTCATCGTGCGTGAGTCGCTGCCCATGCCCGTGTATCCGTCGTACGACTTCATCGACGTGCTCGAGCAGGAAGGGGCCGCTGTGCCCGCAGGGAGTACCCGATGAGTAACATCCCAGTCGTTGCCTTTGTTGGACGTCCGAATGTCGGCAAGTCCGCACTATTTAATCGCCTGATTGGCGATGATACCGCGATCGTCAGCGAGGAAGCCGGTACTACGCGTGACCGCCACTTCGCGCAGTGTACATGGCAGGGACGCACCTTCTGGCTGGTGGACACCGGCGGCCTGATCGAGGACTCCAACCTTCCGATGGATGTCGCCATCCGTCATCAGGTGCGCGAGGCGATTGCCGAAGCCGATCTCCTCTTGCTCACGGTTGATGCCAAGAACGGCATGCACCCGAGCGATGCGCGTATCGTGGATCTCCTCCGCAACTCACGGAAGCCTTGGCTCCTCGTGGCGAATAAGGTCGATGATCCGAGCCGGACAGATTTTTACGAGTTCTACAACCTGGGCGCCGGTGATCCAATGCCCGTCTCGGCCACCAACGGCAAGAACTCCGGCGACCTGCTCGACGAGATTGTCGCCAAGTTGCCCGAGTCACCGGCCGAGCCTGGCCCCGAAGTGCTTCGCGTGGCGGTCGTCGGGCGCCCGAATGTTGGCAAGAGCTCGTTCATCAATCGACTGCTCGGCGAAGAGCGGCTCGTGGTGAGCGATATCGCTGGCACGACGCGCGATTCGATCGACACGCCATTCACGTACCACAACCGCGATTTCGTATTCATCGATACTGCGGGGTTGCGGCGCCAGAGCAAGATCGACGATGGGATCGAGTTCTACTCCTCGCTGCGGACGCGTCGCGCGATTGACCGGTCGGACATTTGCGTGCTGATGATCGACGCGACCGAGGGCCTGCACAATCAGGACCTGAAGATCGCGACGCTGGCGTGGGACGCCGGGCACGGAATGATTATTGTCGTCAACAAGTGGGACCTGAAGGAGAAGGATGACAAGACCTCGGCGAAGTTCCAGAAGGAGTGCGCCGAGAAGGCTCCGTACCTCAAGTTTGTCCCGTTCCTCTTTACGAGTGCCATCACCGGCCAGCGTGTGACGAAGGTGCTCGACATTCTCCTCGAGGTCGAGGCGGAGCGCGGGAAGCGAATTGGTACCTCGGAAGTGAATGACGCGCTGCAGGAGCTCCTCGCGCGCCGTCAGCCGCCGCAGGCCGCCGGGCACGAAGTGAAGCTCAACTATGCCACGCAGGTGCAGACGGCGCCGCCGGCGATCGCCGTCTTCGGCAACCACCCCGATCTCGTGCAGGAGCACTACGTGCGCTATCTGCACAATGGCTTCCGCGAGAAGTGGGGCTTCTTTGGCAACCCGCTGCGCATCCTGATGCGGCAGAAGGGTGGCCGGAACGCGGTCGAGGAGTAAGGCATGGGTGATCTGACGGGCAGCATGCACTGGAGCGTCGCGCTCGCGATTGCGTATCTCGTCGGGTCGATCCCAACGGCGTACCTCGCGGGGCGACTTCTCAAGGGCGTGGATCTCCGTACGATCGGCTCGGGCAACCTCGGCGCGACGAATGTGTATCGCAACCTCGGGGCAGCCCCGGCGGTCATCGTGCTCCTGCTCGATGCGGCGAAGGGCGCGCTTCCGGTGCTGTATCTCCCGAAGCAGATCCATGGCGTCTGGTTCTTTGAGTCGCGTGAGATGGTGCTCTGGGGACTTGGCTGTGGGATTGCGGCGATTGCCGGGCACGCGAAGCCGATCTTCTTGCTGTGGAAGGGGGGAGGGAAGGGTGTGTCGACGGCCGCTGGAGTGTTTGGCGCGCTGGCACCCGCGGCGTTTGGAATCGCGCTCGTAGTCTTTATTACGGTGACGTTCGCGAGTGGGATTGTGTCGGCGGCGAGTATCGCCGCCGCAGTCGTGCTCCCCATCGCGGTCGCCCTGACGATTGGGCTCAAGAGCGCGATCTTTTATGCCGCGCTGCTGGTGGCGTTGTTCGTGGTCTGGTCGCATCGCGCGAACATCGCGCGACTCCGCGCGGGAACCGAACCGCGCACCTTCGGGAAGAAGGAGGGCGCATGAAGGTTGCTGTGATCGGCGCGGGCGCATGGGGCACGGCGCTTGCTAATCTGTTGGCCGAGAATGAGCACGAGGTGATGTTGTGGGCGCACGAGCCAGATGTTGTGGAGTCCATCAATACGCATTTCGAGAATCGGCGCTTCTTGGCGGGGGTGTCGCTCAATCATGGAGTGCACGCCTCCGGACTCATGGATCAGGTGGTTGAAGGCGCTGCACTCGCGCTGTTCGTCGCGCCCTCGCACGTGCTGCGTGCGGTGGCTGCGTCGGCCAATCGTGCGATGCCGGCAGGGATTCCGCTCGTCGTCGCGACCAAGGGCATTGACCGCGAGCGGCTCTCGCTGATGACGGACGTGGTGCAGGAGGAGATCGCGGCGCATCCAATCGTCGCACTTAGTGGCCCGAGCTTCGCACTCGAAGTCGCGCACCATTTACCGACCGCGATTGTCGCGGCGTCGACTGATGCGGCGGCGGCGAAGCTGACGCAGCAAGCGCTCAGCACCTCCGCGTTCCGCGTGTATACGCAGAGCGATGTGATCGGTGTGGAGTTGGGTGGCGCACTCAAGAACGTGATGGCGGTGGCGACTGGTATCGCCGACGGGCTGCAACTCGGCTTTAACGCGCGGGCGGCTCTCATCACGCGCGGACTCGCCGAGATGACGCGGTTGGGCGTAAAGCTCGGTGCGGATCCCCAGACCTTTGCCGGGTTGGCTGGGATGGGCGACCTCGTGCTCACCTGTACAGGTTCGCTCTCGCGGAATCGGAGCGTTGGGTTAGAAATCGGGCGCGGCGCGGTGCTGAGCGAGATTCTTCAGGGACGCGAGACGGTTGCCGAAGGGGTCACGACCTGCGAGTCGGCGAAGATGTTGGCGGAGAAGCATGGGGTCGATATGCCGATCGTGAACGCAGTGTACCGCGTATTGTTCGAGCGGCAGCCTGCGCGGTGGGCGCTCGTGGAACTGATGACGCGCGACCTGAAGGCGGAGCGCGATTGATGCGCCTGTTCGCCGTGGAGACCCTCTGATGGCGAGCGGGGCCGAGCCCGTCCGCGAGTTCTTCTCAATCGGGGACGTCTGCGAGCTGACCGACCTCAAGCCGCATGTCCTGCGGTATTGGGAGAGTCAGTTCAAGTTCCTGAATCCGAGCAAGAATCGCTCGGGGAATCGCGTCTACACGCGTCGTGAAGTGGAACTCGTGATGCTCGTGAAGCATCTGCTGTATACGGAGAAGTACACCATCGACGGCGCGCGACAGAAGGTGGACGAGCAACGTCGGGCGGGTGGGGTGAAGCCCGCGGCGCGTGCGGGGCTCGATACCGAGACGGTGCATCTCTTAGAGAAGGAACTCTTGGCCATCCTTGAGATATTGGAGCGAAAGGACTGATGCGGCTGCTGATCAGCAATGACGATGGGATTCTCGCGCACGGACTCAATGTCTTGGAGCGCGCCGCACGGCCATTGGGGGATGTCTCTGTCGTCGCACCTGATCGCGAACAGAGTGCAACCAGCCATGCGCTCACGCTGCACCATCCGCTTCGTCCGGTGAAGCTCGGTGACGCGCGCTGGCAGGTAGATGGGACTCCGACCGACTGCGTGATGCTGGCAATCGAGGCGCTCCTTCCCGAGAAGCCGGATTTCGTGCTCAGCGGAGTCAACCATGGCCCGAACATGGGCGAAGACGTGCTGTACTCTGGTACCGTTGCGGCGGCGATGGAAGGACTCGCACTTGGCGTGCCGAGCATCGCCTTCTCGTTCGCCGGACGGGTGCTCCACGAGGAGCACTCGTTGCTCGCCGATCACGTCGAGACGCTCACGAAGATCATCAAGCATCTCACCTCACTGCCGAAGTTCCCGGCCGACACCTTGTTGAACGTGAACATCCCGGCTGTGAAGGCCGCGGATGTGAAGGGGGTGAAGCTCACGCGCCTCGGACGCCGCGTGTTCAGTGACTCGCTCACGCCAATGAAGGATCCGTGGGGTCGGCAGATCTATTGGATCGGTGGCGGATCTGCGGCCTGGAGCGGGTCTGACGATTCAGACTTCCGCGCGGTGAAGGACGGCTACATCTCGATCACGCCGTTGCATCTCGACCTGACCGCCAAGGACCGCCTCGACGACGCGGAGCATTGGTGGCGTCCGGTCTAGTGCGCGAGTTCGGCGGTGCGCGGCGCCGACTGATTGAGGAACTCCAGAAGAAGGGGATCCGCAGTCTGGCGGTCCTCAAAGCGTTCGACGATGTCCCACGGCATGAGTTTGTCCCGACGGGACTACGCCATCGCGCGTACGAGGACTCGCCGCTTCCAATTGGGCAGGGACAGACCATCTCGCAGCCCCTCGTGCACGCGAAGTATCTCGAGTTGCTCGCCCTCACGGGTAAAGAACGCGTGCTCGAGATCGGGACTGGTTCGGGATTCCAGACGGCGTTGCTGACGAAGCTCACCGCGCATGTCTTTAGTATCGAGCGTATCGCGGTGCTGGCCGAACTGGCGCGCGAGTCGCTGCGTCGTTGCGGCATCGATCACGTAATTCAGCGCATCGGCGACGGCACCCTCGGCTGGCCTGAGTACGGTCCGTACGACGCGATTCTCGTGGGCGCGGCCTCACCGGATGTGCCTCAGCCATTGGTTGATCAACTCGCGGTTGGCGGGCAGCTGCTCGTCCCTGTCGGCGATCGCGAGACTCAGGATCTGTATCGTGTCCGGCGGACGGAGCACGGCATCGAGAAGACCAAGCTCGATGCGATGCGATTCGTCCCACTGATCGGGGCGCACGGGTTCGACGCGACATGACGTCATCTGCGAAGGATCTCGCGCAACGCTTGAAGGACACCATCCGCGACGTGCCGGACTTCCCCAAGCCCGGCGTGATGTTCAAGGACATCACTCCAGTTCTCAAGGACCCCGTGCTGTTTGCCGACGTGACGGCCGCACTCGCGGCCCCGTGGCGTGGCAAGGGGATTACGCACGTCTTAGCGATCGAGAGCCGTGGATTCCTCTTCGGTGCGCCGGTGGCGCTGCATCTGAGTGCCGCCCTAGTGCCGGTGCGGAAGCCGGGGAAGTTGCCGCACGCCCGTGTGACGGAGCACTACGCCTTGGAGTACGGCGAGGATGCGGTCGAGGTGCACACGGATGCCTTCGACGCCAAGTCGCTCGTCCTGATTGTGGATGACGTGCTCGCGACCGGCGGAACTGCAGCGGCGACGAGGCGACTGGTGCATCGGTTGGGTGCCGGAGTCGTGGGCATCGGCGCGGTGATTGACCTCGCGTTCCTCCCGTGGCGGAAGGTGCTGACGGGCACGCATGTGGAGACGCTGGTCACGTTCGAATAAGGCAACGCGAGCCGAGAGGGTCGCGGAGCGTATTATCTTTGGCGCGCGCCCCCGTAGCTCAGGTGGATAGAGCGACGGTTTCCTAAACCGCAGGTCGGCGGTTCGAGTCCGCCCGGGGGCATTGAATGAACAAGTCCAAGTGCAAGTGCAAGTGCAAGTACGAGCGCGATGGCTGAGCAGGGTACAGGTCGCCTCGCGCCTCGATTAGCTTAGTATGTTAGTTCTCTACATCTATAAGGACGCAATGACGAAGACCGGCAGCGCGGCTCAGCCGCCCCTGAACATCGAAGAGGACCTCGGCGACACCATCCAGCGCTACCAGCGCCCGGTGATCATCGGGGCGGTGGTGCTCGCGGCGGGATTCGGCATCGGATTCCTGATGCGCGCGTCGAGCGTGAAGAAGGAGACCCGCGGATTGGAGGCCTTGGCGGGCGCCGAAGCGGCGTATGGGTCCGGCGACCTCGTCCGTGCCCAAGAGGAGCTGAGCAAGGTCGTGGCCCGCTATTCCGGGACCTCGGCCGGGACCTCTGCGGCGCTACTCTCTGCGCAGCTCTCATTCGAGAACGGGAAGGTGCCGGAGGGGCTCGCGGTCCTTGATCAGGCCATCGGCAAGGCGAAGTCCCACCAGAAGGCTGGACTGCTCGCGCTCCGCGCCGGCGGAAAGGCGACGGCTGGACAGCCGGCTGAGGCGGCAAAGGATTACGAGGCGGCGGCGGCGGCCGCACAGTTCCGCCAGGAACGCGAGCAGTATCAGATGTCAGCCGCTCGCCAGTACGTCGCGGCGGGGAATATCGCGGCCGCGCGGAAGATCTACGAGGATATTTCTGGTCGCGAGGACTCAGGTCACGCGAGTGAAGCGCACCTAAGACTTGGTGAGCTAACACTTAAGAGCTAGTTGTATCAAGCTCTACTTGATGTGAAGCGGGCTCAGCGAGTGATCGCTGGGCCCGCTTTTATTGTCTCAGGAAGTAGCAGGGGACGCTCGAACTGTCGCGATAGCGTCGCCAAAGCCGGACGATGGAGTCGCGTGTCTGGCTTCTGCCTTATATACGTATAATATGTATTATGTATTGTACGACTGGGGATAACCTCGAGATTTCCACGAACACCTGAACCCCATTGGCTCCCCATCCAGCTTCCCGCTCAGAGCCCCCAATCCAGAGCCCCCCCGTGCTCAGAGCTCCCGCAAAACACCCTCATATACGATCCGAGCCTCACCAGCCAGCGTCGGAATAACCTGGCCGGCGACCTCTTGGAATCGGACGGATAGCACGCGCCCAGATCGGGTCACCAGGTCGGTCGAGTCGCCCGACTCCCCCCAGGCCTGAAGCATCGCCGCGCAGGCCACGGCTCCGGTACCGCAGGCCAACGTCTCAGCCTCGACTCCTCGCTCGTACGTTCGCATCGCCCACTGACCCGAGGCGTCGCGGGACACCCAGTTCACGTTCGCCCCGGACTTCAGGCTCGTGTGGAATCTGAGCTCCGGACCCCGATCGCTGAGCGGGATGTTCCGGAGGTCGTCGGTGCGGACCACGAGGTGCGGCACGCCGGAATCGACGAAGCCCATCGCCTGCTCTCCCACGTTCTTGGAAATGCCAGCCTCAGTTCGCAGGCCGGTAACCGGCCGCAAATCGACCTCAGGTCGGCCGTCCACGATGCGTCCGCTGATCGATCCCGCGAGCGTCCGGAAGCTCACCGCACTGGGAATCGCCAGCCCGAGCTCGACGGAGAGCCGCACCGAGCAGAGCGATGCGTTGCCGCAGAGCTCGCCGACGCTGCCATCTCTATTGAAGTAGTCGAGCCGGAAATCGTGCTCGGCGTCGGCCTGGAACACCACGAGTCCATCGGCCCCGACCCCTGTGTGCGCGGCGCAGATCTCCCGCACGAAGGCGGGATCCGTGGCGCGACGTCCAGAAATCTGGTCCCCGATCCCGTCCACAAAGACGAAATCGTTGCCCGACCCTGACAGCTTCCAGAACTTCATGCGCCGCTCATCAGACGCGCCCCGTCAAAGCCCAGAGGCGCAGACGCCAAACCATGAAGATCGCTTCGCGCACGATGTGCCCAGACATCTTACTCTCACCTTCCGTCCGATCCGCAAAGACAATCGGGATCTCGATCGGCATGAACCCCTTTCGCATGGCGCGGAACGACATCTCAATCTGGAACGCGTAGCCGTTCGAGCGCACATCGTTGAGATCAATCGCTTCGAGCACCCGCCGGTGAAAACACTTGAAGCCACCGGTCGCATCCCAGAGCTGCATGCCCGTGATGATGCGCGCATAGATGTTGGCCCCGTAGCTCAAGATGAGCCGGCTGATGGGCCAGTTCATCACGGTGACCTTTCCGTTGAGATATCTCGATCCCAGTACGAAATCCGCAGTCTCGGCGGCCTTCAGGAACTGCGGAAGGTGGTCCGGGTCGTGACTAAAATCGGCGTCCATCTCAAAGATGAGTTCGTAATCCCTCGCGAGCGCCCAGTGGAATCCGTCACGATACGCCGTTCCGAGCCCCATCTTCCCCGGACGACGCATGAGATGCACGCGCGGGTTTGACGCGGCGATGCTCGCAACAAGGTCGCCAGTGCCGTCTGGCGAGTTGTCGTCCACAAACAGCATTTCGATCTGCGAGTCTTTCGAGAGGACGCGCTCGATGAGTGTCCCAACATTCGCCTTCTCGTTGTACGTCGGGGTGATGACGAGCGCGCGATCAGACATCGGCGGTCCTCCCGGTCGCGCGATAATCAACAGCGATTCCGATCAGCAACAGCAGGCCGGCGATGGCGACTACGGCAAGCGTGATCGAACGGCCAGTCTCATACGTTGCGGAGTCGAAGCGGAACTCCACTTTCCGGGCACCCTCCGGCAGGGCGACCGCCATTAGCGAGAGATCGGCGCGCTCGGCCTTCGCTGGCTTCCCGTCCACCGTTGCCGTCCAGCCCGGATAGAAGTTCTCCGAGACCACGAGCGCCGAACCAGCGGGCGCCGGCGCGTCGAGCTCGACCGTGAAGCGACCCGGTGCGTAGCCGCTGGTATGGGCCTTCAACTCAAGCGCGGCGGGGAGTCCGCTCAGCTGTTGCGCGGGGGTATCCGATTCAGGTGGAATCAATGCCACCGCACGATACGGAAAGGTCGGCGTCTTGAAGGCATCTGCGACGGCCTCGTCTGGGAACTTGGCGATCGATCCGGCGACCCACGCAAACGAATTATCGCCCGGCAGCTCGTGCAACCACACCGTCGAACCCGCCGCTGTCTTCACCGGACCAACGACCATTCGACCCCCGGGAATGCCGAGGTCGGCAACGTTGGTATAGATGTACTTCACGTTCATCAGTCCCCAGAACGTCGGATTCCCGAGCTGTCGGTAGTTCCCTGCCTTATCGGCCATCAGCTGATAGCGGCCGAGCTCATTGCCGTGATAGCCGAGCGCGACGCGCACGCCGTGTGCCATCAGCCCATCGAAGTCGAGATTCGGATCGTGATAGGCCGCGCCGGCCTCGAAGGCATTCGCCAGCACTCGGACCGGTTCCTTCTCGGCCTTCACGTGTTCGATTGCCGGGTCGCTTGCATAGAGGACCGCCGCCGGCTCGGAGAACTTGAAGTATGTGCGCTCGATGCTCCAGAGATCTGCCACTGTCACGGCGGCGAGCAGCCATCCGGCGAGCAGCAGCGGCAGCTTCTTCTGCGACACAGCAAAGGCAATACCAATCGTTGCGGCCAAGAAGAGGAAGGAGCGCCACGCGCCCATCACCACGGCGCTCGTGTTCCCATCCACGCGATCAAGCAGTTGCGGCAAGGCGATTGCCAGGGCCATCTGCTGAAAGATGCCGACCGTGGCGAGTAGCGCGACGCCGAGCCCGATCGCGCCGGCCCCCAGGCACCACCGCTTGCTCAGCTCACCGCGGAGGACACGCTCGGCGCCGAACGCGGCGAGCACACTTGTCGCGAATGTCGTGACGTAGAAGATCGTGCTCGGCGCGCGGAAGAACTTAGAGCCCGGTACGATGGCGTAGATCAGATGATAGAAGGGCGTATTGCCGCCCAGCGCCCAAAGCATCGAGATGATGAACATCCCGAGGAAGAACCAGGTAAGCCTGCGTCGCAGTCTGTTGCCCGTATCACGCACACCGCCATCTCGCGCACCGCCATCACGCCACCCGACGAAGGCGCTCGCCGCAAGGAAGAGCACCCCTGCCCCGATGTATTCGGAGTGGAAATGGATCCCGTTGCGGCCCCAATATTTCTCGAGGATACCGGAGAACTGCGGGAGATAGGTATTGATGAGCTCCTCGATTGGCATCGAGAAACTTGTGGCGTAATCGTAGTCGCGACCGCCAGCGCGGGGCGACCATTCCACGTACTCGCGCACGGGCAAGTATTGCACGGCGCCGATCATCATTCCCAGCACAACTGCACCGAACGCGAACCCGAGGCGCGTAATCGTCTCGCGGCGCGAGAGCGGCTGCGCGCCGATGCCACCGAACGCGAGCATCAGAGCCCACGCCCCACTAGCCACTAGGAGATACTGCAGCAGTTGTGGATGCGGCGTGAGCACGCCGAGCCCCACGATGAGCGCGAGCAGCCCCCACGCGGCTTTCTTCCCGTCGCGAATCCCCCACGTGATCACGAGCAGGGTGACGGGGAGTAGCGCGGACACGAAGAGCTTACCATCGTGTCCCGGCGAAACGAGTGAGGCGACCTGCCCACTCATCATGTAGGCAATCCCGCCGACAAGTGCGGCGTGAAAGCTCACGCCGATTGCCCGGAGAAATGCATAGCCTGCGACGCCGGCAAGCATTAGATGAAGAATCATCCCCCACGTCATCGCCACGTCGGTCGGCAGCAACATCCGCAGGAGTGCGGTGGGATAGAAAATATCGCCATGCATCGCGGCGATATACGGCATGCCTCCCATGAGGTACGGATTCCACTGGGGAATTCCCTCGCCCGCGCGCAACGATGCGGCGGCGAACTCACGGAATGGATAGCCCGCGATGTACTGGTCGCTGACGGGATTCACGAGGAATCCGCCCCCGAGCGCGGGATGCGCGAGGGTCAGCGCGGCAAGCACGCAGGCAAGAAGAGCCCACGCGAAAGCGAACTGGGGTGCGTCATTCGGTGCGTCATTCGATGCGTCGAGTGACGTGGCTTGGGACGGCGTGTTCGTGGACATCACTTCGCGGAAGGAACAGGAGGGCGTGGCTGATTGGGTTTCGGCCACGCAAGAAAGAACAGTCCGGGCACGATCTCGAGGATCGTGAGCCAGAGTCGGGATGCCACCACGAGGATGGTCGCCTCGGCCGCCGTCGTGAGACCGGCACCCGTGAGGAGGGCTCCCATCGCCACCTCTCGCACGCCAATTCCGCCCGGCGCGAAGAGCGTCATAAATCCGACAAGGTAGGACAATGTGAAAACTGCCACGTACGGGCCCCCTTCTCCAGCGGCAGCCGGGCCGAGAAGCCCGATTGACAACTGCTGAAACGCCAGTCCGTAGAGGATCCACGCCGCCGCACAGCCAACCGCGGCTAGCCAGACCGCCGCCGCGGGGAGGCTCGGAGTCTCCACCGGGCGCCCCGTCATCCGTCCGGCCAGCTTCACGAGCGGCGTGAGGGTCCACGGGAGCGATGCGGTTGCGACCACGAGGAATCCGATCGGGACCGAGACCGCTCGGGCGTCAACACCAACTACGCTGAATGCGTCGGCGCCAGTGACGGCAACCACGCTGAAGCCCACGAGGACGTTCACGAGCGCAATCACGAGGGAGGAGCCCACCGCCGCGGCTGGCGCAACGCCAGCGTCATTGGCCATCACGCCCATCGCGCCAATCTGCCAAACCTTTCCGGGCACGTACCGCCCCAAGTTCGATACGAACCAGATCCGTGACGCCTGCCCCACCCCGAGTGTGGCGCCCCAGGCACGCACCATCCCGCGCCAGGTCGCGATCAAGACTGCATAGCTCATGACGACGAGGCAAGCGGACCACCCGACGCGCGCCCACGAGATCGTGAGCGTCGCCTGCAGTGCGCGCACATCGCCCCAGTGCGTGACGAGAAGCTGCCTCGCATACCAGAGAACTGCGCCGACAAAGATCATCTGCACGAGACGTAGGAGGACTCGCTTCTGATCCATCACGAATCCTCCGGCCCGTCGTGAAGCAACGACTGGTACAGGGCCCGATACCCCGCGGCAACGCTCGCGGGCTCGAACCGATCGAGCATCACAGCCCGCGCGGTTGCACCGAGCGCATCCGCTTGCTCCTCGCGGGCAGCGTAGGCGCTCATGGCGTCGGCGAGTGCGCGTATGTCGCCGGCTGGCACCAGCAGGCCGCCCCACTCGGGCGCAACGATATCTGTGAGGCCGCCCGAGGCATAGGCAATCACCGGGGTCCGAGAAAGCTGCGCCTCCACTGCGACGAGCCCGAGTCCCTCGTTTCGTGAAGGCATCACGACGGCAATCGAGCGACGATACATTCCGGGGAGCGCCTGATGATCGAGTGCCGGATGCCAGTGGATACGGGCGCTGAGCCCGAGATGCGACGCCTGCACGAGGAGCGCCTCGCGATCATCGCCATCACCGACAATGTCGAGCGTACAGTGGGTGGGCGTCCACGCCAGCGCCTCGAGCAATTCGCTGATTCCCTTCTGCGCATTGAGGCGCCCGACGAACAAGAATCGTCCGGGGATGCGCGTCGTCTGTTCGGCCGTGAACAGTTCCGTTTCGGCGGGCATCGGTGCAACGCTGACGCTGGCATCGGGCGCCATCGCGCGTGCCTCGCCTGCGAGCCACGAAGAGACCGCCGTGACGGCCTTGGATCGCATCATCACGCGGCGGAACAAGGGATGCACGAGCTTCACCTTTCGCGCGAGCCGCACGTCGCTGCCGTGCAGCGTCGTCACGAGCGGGACTGTGGCATCAGCGCCGAGCGCGAGGAGTCCAGACGGGAACCACCAGTGTGCATGCACGAGGTCGGGCGCGAAGGTCTCAACGGATCGGCGCACGGCCATCGTGCCGGCCGTGAGCATCCCCGCGAGCGCGCCCTTTCCCTTCAACGACCCGAGTACCTGCTCGGCCATCGTACCAGTGTACGCGAGCGACTCCATGCCCGCGGGCGCGTATCGATAGCGATGGATATCGATCCCATCGAGCATCGCGGTAGGGGCGAGTCCGGGCGCACTCGGCGTGAGCACGCGGATATCGCATCCCCCGGCGGTCAACGCGACCGCAAGGCGATGCAGAAATGAACCGGCCGCATCCCCGGGGAAGCGTGGATAGGCATGCGTGACGAAGAGGACACGCAACGCGCTCACGTCGCGTCGTGCGGCTGCACCGCGTCGCGCGGCTTGGCCGCGTCCTCTACGAGTCGGCGAAGCTCGCGCTGCTCCGCGCGCGTCACGGCAATCTGCTCACCCAGCAATCCGGTTGCGAAGAAGATCGAGCCAAGTATCAGACAAGTTTGCACGACAGTCCACACCGCGCGGAGTCCCACGCCATTGACCGCAAGCACGACTAATGCCGCGAGGCCGGAGACGAGCCCAATCGCAAACAACGCTGCGCCGAGCATGCCGAAGGCGAGCAACGGTTTCTGGCCAAAGCGGAGCTCAAACCAAACCGCGAGCATGTCGAGCACCCCAATCGGGATGCGGCTCAACCCGAACTTCGACTTTCCCGCGTGCCGCGGATACAGCGGCACCGGAATCTCGGTCACCGTGTATCCCCGCGCGTGCGCCATCACGATCATGTACCGATGCCAGTCTGGCCGCACGGGTTGGTCGGCCATAATCTCGCGGCGATACGCTTTGACATTGTTGAGGTCGCGCACCGGGATGTCAAAGAGCGACTGCGAGAGTCCATTGTAGATCTTGGAGACAAAGGCCTTGTCGTAATGCCCCTGCTTGAATCCGGTGACCATATCCGACGTGCCGTCGAGAATTGGCTGCGCGAGCCGCGGGATGTCCTCGGGCTTGAACTGGAGGTCGGCAGGATAGAACACGAGAATGTCCCCGCGCGCAGCGAGAAATCCGGTCCGCAGGGCATCCGCGATCCCCCGTTGAGCACGATGGTGTGCGGTACGGAGCCACGGATACTTAGCGGCGCACGCCGTGAGAACCGATTGGGTCGCGTCACGCGAGCCGTCGTCCACGACAATGACCTCGTACGGCACCGACGCCGCGCGGATCATCTCGTCGCACTGACGAAGGAACTCTGGGAGGTTTTCGGCCTCGTCCTTCGCGGGGACGAGCACAGAGACGCGGACCGTGTTACGCACGGTCGCTACAAGAGGAGCGGTCACGGGATCAGAGTCGTCGGCGCATCTGCGCCTTCAGAATGTTGAGGTCCTCGCGGTACTTCGCGACCGTACGCCGGGCGATCCTCACGCCCTCACGCGCGAGAATCTCCGCCAACGCCTGGTCCGTCAGCGGGTCCCTCGGATCTTCGTCGGCCACGAGCTTAGCGATTGTCGCCTTGATGCCGCGCGCCGACACATCCTCGCCATCGGTGCTCTTGAGCCCGCTAGAAAAGAAGTATTTGAGCGGGAGCACCCCGCGCGGCGTCTGAGCAAACTTCTCGTTTGTCACCCGCGAGATTGTCGATTCGTGCATGCCGATCGCATCGGCGACCTCGCGCAGCGTCAGTGGCCTCAGCCCCTGTACGCCCTTCTCAAAAAAGTCGCGCTGCCGGTCTAC
>JAYTDH010000242.1:0-1917 GCA_043736095.1 Gemmatimonas sp. | reverse complement strand
ACCTTCACGCCCTCGAGCGAAAACAACGCGCCCGTCGGACCCGACAACGCCAACGCCGTAAGGGTCGCGCGCGCCGCCACATCCACACGGCTGCGATCGCTCTGCATCCCCTCCTCCGCCTCACCAGCAAAGTGCTCGCCGCCAATGCGCAACGTCACCCGACAGGTGACTCCGCGCGCCCGCGATCCACGCACTTCAACATCCTCGAAATACACCGTCCGCGACTTCGCGTCCTGCTGCGACTGCACCTCCACCACCGGCGTATCTACCGGCGTCGGACGCTTCATCGCCGTCGCGGCCACCGAAATCTTGCGATGATCCACGCGCAACCCGAGCTGCGCCATCAACGCGCTCTCGATGTTCCGCACCACCGACTTCGCCGGCACGCCACCATTCACCAGCACGTGAATCGTGTCCACTGATCCCGACGCGGACGCCGTAATCCGCACCGACACCACGTCCTGTAGCGACGAGATCAGCTCCTCCGCCTTCTGCAACGGGAGCACGCTCCCGGCGATGGCGGACGACTGCGGATTGACCTGCGGAAGCTGGGGCGTCACTTGGACTCGCAGTAGAACGGTTGGACCACAGAAGCCACCGAGGACGACAGCGCCCGCTGAACGGGACGCCACATCGACACCGAGTCGGCTCCGATACTGACGAGTGTGTCTCGTTTCTCGTCACTCCGGCCCGCCCAGCGCTGGTTCCTCGCTAAAACCCCTGCTCTTCAGGTACGTCGTATTCCTTGAGCTTCCGGTACAGGGTGCGTTCCCCAATATCCAGGATCTCTGCCGCTTTACGACGATTCCCCCGCGTCTCACGCAACGCGGAGATAATCGCCGCCCTCTCGATTGCCGCCATCGTCATCCCCGGGGACAGCGAGACCGCGGACGGCGGCACGGGCGCCGGTGGCTCAAGGGCGCCGGCGCCGAGGACGGGCCCGACGCCAATGCCTGCCGTGTAGGCATCGCGATCGGTGCGGCCTTCGTCCACGCGCCGACGGAGCTCCTCCAACTGAAGCTTCATCTCCACCAAGCTCCGCACGATGAACTCCAACTCCCGCCCTTCGGCCCGACTCTCCTCCCGCAGAATCGATCCCATCGGCACCGGCAGGAGTCGGTCGGCCCCAGTCTCGCGGATGGGTTTCGGGATGTCCGTCAGCCCGATCTCACGACCCGTCGCCAGCACCACCATGCTCTCAATCAGGTTGCGGAGCTCACGGACATTTCCCGGCCATGCGTAGCTCACCAACGCATGCATCGCCTCAGCCGAAATCCCATGAAACTCGCGCTGATGCTCCTGTGAGAACTCTTGCACGAACCGTCGAACGAGCAGCGGAATGTCCTCGCGGCGCTCACGGAGCGGCGGGAGATAAATGCGCAGGACGTTGAGGCGATAGTAGAGATCCGAGCGAAACGCGCCGCGCGCTGCCGATTCGCGCAACGGGCGATTTGTCGCCGCAACGACGCGCACATCCACTGGCACTGTCTGCGAGCCGCCGACGCGCGTGACCTCGCGCTCCTCGAGCACGCGCAGGAGCTTCACCTGCGTGCTCTGCGGAATCTCTCCGATCTCGTCGAGGAACAGCGTGCCGCCGGTGGCCAGCTCGAACCGCCCGATGCGCCGCTCGGCCGCTCCAGTGAACGCGCCCTTCTCATGGCCAAAGAGCTCGCTCTCCAGCAACGTCTCGGGCAACGCGCCGACGTTCACCGCGATGAACGGCTTCGACCGCCGCGGCGACAGCTTATGGATCGCACGCGCGACAAGTTCCTTGCCTGTGCCACTCTCGCCTTCGATCAAGACCGTGCTCGAGACGGGGGCCATCTGCCCGATCGCGACCAACACCTCGCGCACCGCCTCGCTCTCGCCCCAGAGCCCCGTCTCGCGCGCGAGACGCTGACGCTCGAGCAACGCTTC
>JAYTDH010000241.1:0-3613 GCA_043736095.1 Gemmatimonas sp. | reverse complement strand
CCGCGGGCCAGTGGAGCTTCGACACGCAGGATCCGGACGCCGTGCGTTGGCCCAAGCGCAGCGGTCCGTGGGGCGATGTCGCGGTTGAAGGCCGCGCCGACAAAGACCGTCGGCCGCGCACGAATCCGCTGCGGAAGCGTGCCGATGGCGGGGCGGACTCCGTGGCGAACCCGGTGCTCGGTGATGCACGGGATCTGCTCGCCACACCGGCCGATTGGTTCTCACCCTTCCGCGAGGCGACCTGGGAGGAGGCACTCGATCTGACCGCACAACAACTCCTCCGCCTACGCGACACGCACGGCTCGAACAGTCTTGCCGTGCTCGAATCGGCCAAGTGCGCAAATGAGGAGAACTACATCCTCATGAAGCTCTTCCGCGCCGGACTCGGCACAAACAACATCGATCACTGCACGCGCCTTTGCCACGCGTCATCCGTGAGTGCGATGCAGCGGGCGATCTCGACCTCTGCGGCCTCGGGCTCGATGCGCGAGGTGGAGCACGAGTCTGATGTCATCTTCATCCTCGGCGCGAATACCACGGAGAGCCACCCGGTATTCGGTGCGGCCATCAAGCGCGCACTCAAACGCGGCGCCACGCTGATTGTCGCGGACCCGCGGAAGATCGAGCTCGCAACTCGTGCGAATATCCATCTGCAGTTGATCCCAGGGACTGACGTCGCGCTCCTGAACGCGATGTTGCACCACGTGATTGCCGCCGGACTTGAGGATCGGGCGTTCATCGCGGCGCGCACCACCGGCTTTGATTCGGTACGCGCGGCGGTAGCGCGGTACACGCCAGAGCTTGCTGAGAGCATCACGGGGATCCCAGCCGAGCAGATCCGTCGCGCGGCCGAGCTATATGCTCGCGGACCAAAGTCGGCGACGCTCTGGGCGATGGGGCTGACGCAGCATCACACGGGCACCGACATCGTCACCTCGTTGCTCAACCTGATGCTCGCCTGCGGGATGATCGGGCGCTGGGGCGCGCCGATGATTCCGATTCGCGGGCAGAACAACGTGCAGGGCTCGAGCGACATGGGAGCGATTCCCTTTGCCTTCACCGATTACCGACGCGTAGACGATCCGATCGCGCGGGCGGATTTTGCGGCGGCGTGGAAGATTCCAGTCGCCCGGCTCGACCCGAGGCCGGGACTCAAAGTTACCGAGTTCTCCAAGGAGAGCTCGCCTGTGCGCGGGCTCTACATCATGGGCGAGAACCCCGTGATCTCGGACCCCGACATCGCGCACGCCGAGGAGTGGTTCCACGGGCTCGAGTTCCTCGCCGTGCAAGACATCTTCTTGACGGAGACGGCGCGTGCGGCGGACGTCGTGCTGCCCGGGTCGACTTTCGCCGAGAAGACGGGAACGTTCGTCAACACGGAGCGTCGCATCCAGTTGTCTCGAAAGGCGGTGGAGCCTCCCGGGAATGCGCGCGAAGATCTGGACATCGTGCTTGATCTCTCGCGGCGCGTGGGGGTGCCTACGCCGTATGCGACGGCGAGCGAAGTGTTCGAGGAGATCGCGCGCGTGACGCCGAGTTGGCGTGGGGTGTCGCACGCACGACTCGCGGCGCGAACGGGAGGGCTTCAGTATCCGGTCCCCGATGCGACGCACGAGGGCACGGCGTTTTTGTTCGATGATGCGTTCCCCACGCCGGATGGCCGCGCCACGCTCGTGCCGGTGGAGTACCTGCCCGCCTCGGAGCTGCCCGATGAGGCGTATCCGTTCTTCATGAATACGGGGCGGCAGATGTATCACTGGCACACGGGGACAATGACGCGACGCTCCACCGCGCTCGACGCGCGAGAGAGTACGGCGACCGTGGAGTTGAACCCTGGCGACGCCGCAGAACTCGGGGTGTCGGATGGCGACGAGGTCTCGATCACGTCGCGCCGGAACTCGATCCGGATTGCGGTGCGCATCTCAGAGCGCGTCGCGCGACGACAGGTTTTCCTGCCGATGCACTATCGCGAAGCGGCGGCCAACCTGTTGACGAACACGGCGCTTGATCCCTCGGCGGGAATCCCGGAGTTCAAAGTGTGCGCGGTGCGGATTGAGGCGAGGCGAACGGCGCCCGTCTAGGTCCGCCGCATCTAGATCGACCGCATCTAAGTCGGAAGCGTCTCGTCCGGCGCGTCCGAGGGCGCGTCCGAGGGCGCGTCCGAGGGAGCGGCCGGCGGGAGCAGTACGCGAAAGGTCGTGCCGACTCCGAGTGTGGACTCCACAGTCACCGTGCCACCCGCCTGATGCACCACGCCGTAGACGGTGGCGAGGCCGAGTCCGGTGCCCTGCCCGACCGGCTTCGTGGTGTAGAACGGCTCCCAGATACGCGTCATCACCTCGGGAGGCATGCCGCTGCCCGTATCGCGCACCTCGAGCTTCACGCCAACGAGGTCGCCCACCTGTGCCGAGCTCACTTGCACCGCGAGATCACCGCCGGCGGGCATCGCATCGCGCGCATTGACCGCGAGGTTCATCAACACTTGCTCGAACTGCAGGGGATCGACTCGCACAGCGGGAAGTGGATCATCGATACGCACCGCGAGCCGTACGGTAGAGCCGAGCAGTGGCGCGAGGAGACGCGTAAATCCGCGGACGAGCTCTCCGATGTCCACTGTGCGCGGTTCGATGACGCGGCGGCGCGCGAAGGTCAGCAGTTGCTGGGTGAGCTCGCCGGCCCGTGTCGCGGCACGCTCGACCTCGGCCAGGTCCGCGAGACGAGGATCGTCCTCGGACATCGAGTGTGCGACGATGCCAGTGTAGCCGATCACGGCGGTCATGAGGTTGTTGAAGTCGTGCGCGACGCCACCTGCGAGCCGCCCGATGGCCTCGAGGCGCCGGGCCTCGGCCTCGGCGGATTCGTGCTGCCGTCTGTGCGTCACGTTGCGCACGGCCTGGCTCGCGCCGACGATCTCGCCGCTGGCATCGCGCACGGGACTGTAGGCGATCTCGTACTCTTCGCGCGGCCGGTCGGGTTCACCAATCATTCGCGTGACGGTGAAGCGCTCGCCTTCGAGCGCCCGCTGCCAGTTGGCGAGCGACGCCTCGGAGTTGCTCGGGAGCCCAACGTGCGCCTCCTCCATCGGCATGCCCTGCGTGACGGTTACCCCCGAGAGCCGCGCGAATTCCTCTACCCATGCTGGGTTCGCGGCGATGATCACCATCTCGCGATCGACGGCCGCGATGAGATCGGGCGAGCTCTCGATGATCGACGCGAGTTGCGCGTACGCGGCGCGCGCCCGCGCCTCCGCGGCGGTGCGCTCGGCGAGTGCGATGGGGAAGATCATCGCCGGTCCGGCAAGTGAGGCGACATAGATCCACGCGCGCTGCGCACGGATAATCGGATCCGGACCGAACGGAGCGAACGGTCCAACGTTGAAGTAGGTCGACGTGACCGCCACGGTGATGAACAGGAGCGTGAAGAGTGCGTAGCCCCGCACGCCGAACCGCAGTCCGGCCCACGCGAGGAACGGGATCGTCGCGACGGCCGGCGGCAGCGCTATCACCGAGGTGCCGATGGCGAGAAAGGAGTTCATCAGCGCCAGCGTATAAACGACCGCCAGCAGCGTGAACTCGATGAAGTTGGGCCGCGCGGCGCGCGCATCGGGGTGCGC
>JAYTDH010000240.1:0-3039 GCA_043736095.1 Gemmatimonas sp. | reverse complement strand
CTCCTCACCACGCTCACCATCCAGATTGTACCGCCGATTGTCGCGCGTGCGGGGTGGGCTGGCGCCTTCGCACTGCTCGCGCTGGGTCCCGTGCTCGGCATCATCGCATTGCGGTCGCTGATTCGCCAGCGAGCCATCGCGACGGTGCCGTCCGCATGAACCGCAGCGTCGCCGCGCTGCTTCGCGCGTTCGACGATGGTCGTGATCGTGCCGAGTTTTATCGGGGCTGGCGCGCGGGTGTCTCGGCCGGACTCACGCATCCCGCCATCCTCGCGCAGGTGGGCGCGCGCGGTGGCACGACGCGCGCCCTGCGCGACCATCTCCTCGCCGGCACGAAAGAGGGGAAGGACATCTCGGCGCTCGTCCGGAGCGGCGGACATCTGCTCGAGCCCTTTGAGAGCGCGCTCCTGCGCATGGGCGAGGAAAGCGGACAACTCGAGGCCATGCTCGGCCATCTCGCGGATTTTCACTTCCGGCAATTCAAGCTGATGCTCGCGGTGAAGAAGTGGTTGTCGTATCCGATGTTCGTTTCGCTCGTCGCCGTCGTGATTGCGCCATTGCCACTCGTCTTTCAAGGGCGAGAGCGACTCTATTTCGTCTTCACCGGCATCGGGCTCGTGCTCTGGTTCAGCGTTGGTGGCGCCATCTTCGCGCGGCTCGCGCAGCGATTCCAGATGCGCCCCGGCTTCGTGCGGGCGCGATTCGCACGGACGCTCGCGCTCACCATCGGCGCTGGCCTTCCGCTCCCGCGTGCCGTCACGCTGGCCGCCGAGGCGAGCGGTGATCCGGCCCTCGCGCGGCACGTGAAGCGGCAGAGTGAGCGGACGTTGTCCAGTCAGTCGTTGCAGGAGACGCTGGCCGGTGCCCCGGTGATGACACCGGAGTTGGAGGCCACCCTCATGGTCGCCGAGCGGACGGGCGATTTCGCGGGATCAATCGGCAAGTTGGCCAACCTGTACGAGGACGGATTCCGTTAGATTTCTCGCGTGAACCGAACGTCCCCTCGGGCGCTGAGCGCCATCGCGCTCGCGACCTTTCTTACGCTAGTCCCGATCACCCTGCTGGTCCCTGGGCTCACTGAGCTCGTGGTGGACATGCACGGGGGGACCCGCTTCCAAGCGCATCTCTTCGTCTCGCTCAACCAGCTGACGGGGATTATCGCGGTGCCGATCGCGATGGCTCTGCATCGCCGCTGGCCGCACACGCGCTGGTGGGTCGTCGGGCTGCTGTTGGTGGACGCGGTCGCGTTCCGGGGCATGCGCGCGGCGGAGTCCATGTCCGCGCTCTTCGCGTGGCGCGCGCTTGATGGTATGGCCCATCTCCCCGCCGTGACCTTCCTGATGATCGCGGCGAACCGAGCCGGCGGCGAGCGGCGCGGCGCGTCACTCGGCGTCGTCGCGTCCGCGCTGATGGTCGGGGTCGGGGTTGGTGCTCCGCTCGGTGGCGTATTAATCGATCGCGATCCAATTCTCGTGTACACCGTGGGTGCCGCACTACTCGTGGCCGCCGCGATCGCGGCGATCGGCGTGCCCGCATTGTCCGCGCCGAATCGCGATCCCAACGCGCGGTATCGCTGGGACCGCACGAAGCTCGTGAATTGGATGCCGCTCGCTTACGGCTTCGCAGACCGCTTTCTAATCGGCATCTTCGTCTCCACCTTCACGCTCTTCCTCACAGAAGTGCATGGCGTGGGCGCGGCGACCCGCGGGATGTTGATGTCCCTCTTCTTGTTGCCGTTCGCGGTGCTCTGCTGGCCCGCGGGGAAGTTGGCGGATCGGATCGGATGGTTTGCGCCGTTGATCGTGGCGAATGTGGGGTTCGGGCTCGTGTACGCTTCGTACGGATTCCTGTCGTTCGAGACGCTTCCCATCGCGATGATTGCTTCGGGTGTCTTGAGCGCGCTGATGTTTGCGCCGAGTCTGGTGCTCGTGAGCGACTTCGCCAAGCGCGGCGCTGGCGAAGGGCTTTTCGGGATCTTCCAGATCGCGGGGTCGGTCGGCTTCCTCACCGGGCCGATTGCCGGCGGCGTCCTCGTGGAAGTGCTGCGCGACAGCTCGGGCGAACCCGAATGGGCGCTAATCTTCGCCGCCGTCGGTGTCACGCTTTCGGTGTTCGGGATAATCAGCTTCTTCGTCTTGCGCCCCTACGCGCGTGCGCAAGAAGCGGAACGCACCCCAACGCCAATCGGCCCGCGTCGTGGTGGGTCGCTCAACGCCCCCGTCCTCGGGGACAACATCCCGCCGCGCGGCAACGCGGTCACGCGCGCCATCGCGTTCTTCCTCATGCGTCTCACGGGTTGGCACTTCACCGGTGCCGCCGTCCCGAACGTGAAGAAGCTCGTGTTCATTGTTGCGCCGCATACATCGAACTGGGATTTCCCCACCGGCATTATGGCGATGTATGCGATGGGGTTCCGCGTGACCTTCCTCGGCAAGGATACGCTCTTCAAGTTCCCGATGGGAATCCTGATGCGCTGGCTCGGCGGGTTTCCCGTGGATCGCTCGAGCAAGCAGGATGTCGTCTCCCAAACCGTTGCGCTGGTGGAGCGGATGGACAACGTCGTGATCGCGCTCTCGCCCGAGGGCACGCGGTCGCGCATCGATCGCTGGCGCACGGGGTTCTGGTGGATCGCGCACCAGACGCAGATGCCAATCATCGCCGTGGGGTTCGATTTCCCAAAGCGGGAGTTCCAGGTGCATCCGCCGTTCCACACGACGGGCGACGTGGAAGCAGACATCAAAGCCCTTCGCGCGCTCTTCCGCTCGGACATGGCCCACGATCCAGCCAAGTACGTCGAGTAGCCGCGTCGGAAATGGACGCGTAGCTTCCGAGCATGACCTCTCGTCGTGATCTGTTGCTCGCGCTCGGCGCCTCTGCCCTCGCGCCCTCGCTCCTCCGCGCTAATGAGCGCGCTCACCTGAACGCGCGCGGGGCTATGAGTACGCCAGCGGTCGGCACACAGCTCTACGTGATGCGCAAGCAGATGTTTGAGGATCCCGAGGGAACGATTGCGCGCATCGCGCAGCTCGGGTACGCCGA
>JAYTDH010000239.1:0-2640 GCA_043736095.1 Gemmatimonas sp. | reverse complement strand
GCAGAGATCGGCGCATATCAATCACAAGTTGGAATGAGTCGAGGTCCTACAAGACAATCGCGAAATAGCGGGCGATGATCTCGTCGCCAAAAATCAGCGTCACCATTCCGGCCGGCGCGAGAAACACCCCGAACGGCACCAGCGGCAGCTCATAACTCTCACCGCGCGATCGCGCGCGTAGCCACCCAATCGGCGCCACCACGAGCAGAAACACACCGGCACCAATCCCCGCCGCGACAAACACAGTCAGCAAGCTCCGCGTTGGCCCGACCATCGCGCCGATCATCGCCATCAGCGTGACGTCTCCCTGACCCATCGCTTCCTTGCCCAGCGCGACCTCGCCTAGCCAACCGACAATCGCAATGAGCCCCGCGCCCGTGCACGCACCAATCAACGCGTCCCACGGCCCCACGAACGGCCCAGTCTCGCCATAGAACAGCGCGACCATCGGCGCGATGATCGCCACAAGGAATCCCGTCACCGTGAATCCATCAGGAATCACGTAGTGCTGCAGGTCCGTCATCATCACGCCGAGCAGAATCGTCGCGGCAAGTCCAATGCGCAGCGCGGTGAGCGAGAGGCCGAAGTACCAGACCGTCAGCACCCAGATGATCCCTACCGCGAGTTCGATCAACGGATACTGTACGCTGATTCTCAGCGCGCAGCCGCGACACTTTCCGCGCAGCATCAACCACGACGCGAGCGGGATGTTGTCGTACCAGGCAATCGGCTTCTCGCAGCGTGGGCAGCGCGAGCGTGGCCGCACCACCGAGAGCTCGGCAGGCCAGCGCGAGATGCAGACGTTCAGGAACGAGCCGAGGCTCGCCCCAAACAGGAAGATCACGGCCCAGATGAGGAGCAGAAAGGGATCCATGCGGTTAGGTCGGAGAACGGAGCGCGTGCAGGAGGATGCCCGCGGCAACCGCGACATTCAAGGACTCGGCGCCACTCGCCATCGGAATTCCGACGAGCTGGTCGCACTGCGCGCGGACACTCGCCTTGAGCCCCGCCCCCTCATTTCCCATCACAAGGGCGAGCCGCCGCGGCACGGGAGTGGTCCCAACCGCGGTGCCGGCGGCATCGGCCCCCCAGAGCGGCAGTGCGTGCGTCGTACGGAACTGCGCGAGTTCCTCTTCGCTGCAACTGATTGTCGGATGCGTGAACTGCATCCCGACAGCGCTGCGCACGACTTTCGCGTTCCACGGGTCCACGGTCCCTGGTAGCACAAACGTCGCGGCGCAGCTCAGTGCCGAGGCGGTGCGCAGGAGCGTGCCAACATTGCCGGGGTCTTGGATCCCGTCGAGCACGAGTACCCTCGCATCGTGCGCAAGAGAGAGGCCCGCGAGAGTGAGATCCGGCACCTCCGCGATGGCGAGGATCCCCTGAGGATTCTCGGTCTCTGTGGCGGTGAGAAACTCGCGCTCACTCACGCGGAGCACATCGAGATCGCGTGCCAGACACTGCGCGGCGAGTGCGGCGCCGCGGGGAGTGCGGTCCACAATGTCGCACGTCAGGATACCTTTAATGCGGAGTGGCGAGGCGAGGAGTTCCTCGACCGTCCGCACTCCTTCGGCCACGAACATCCCTTGGCGCTCTCGCGCTTTGCGGCGTAACAGATCTCTCGCTAGGGACAACATTCGCATGCGTTCTCCGCGCGTTCTCGCCCTTGTGGCCCTGCTCGGTGGCTGCGCTATCTCGACGCAACAAGAAGTCGAGATGGGCGCCGGTTATTCCGCCGAGATCAATCGTCAGCTCCCAATCGTGCAGGATGCGGAGCTGAATCGCTACATCAACGTACTCGGCGATTCGATTGCCCGCATCGCCGACAAGCGGAATCTCGACTGGCAGTTCCACATCGTGAACAGCCCCGAGGTGAACGCCTTCGCCGTGCCGGGGGGCTTCATCTACATCAACCGCGGGCTGATTGATCGCGCCAAGAGCCTCTCGCAGGTCGCGGGGGTGATCGGGCACGAGATCGGGCACGTCACACAGCGGCACTCGGTGAAGCAGATGCAGAAGTCGCAGGGCGCGAATATTGGGCTCCTGGGCATCTGCATTTTCACGAGCATGTGCAACTCCGAGTCGGGGCAGGCGCTGGTGGGCCTCAGCGCGAATGCGGCGATGGCAACCTTTAGCCGCGCCGATGAAGACGATGCCGACAAGGTGGCGGTGGGCTACATGGTGCGCAGCGGGATCGACCCCAGCGGGATCACCGAGATGTTCCTGATCCTCCTCGAGGAACGGCAGGTGAAGCCGGAGGGTCTCGAGACCTGGTTCACGTCGCATCCGCTCGAGGAGTCGCGCATTGCCGCGTCGCGTGCGCGCATCGACGCGCTCCCCGCGGGCAGTACGACCGGCCTCACGAAGGACTCGCCGAGCTTTCAGGCGTTCAAGCGTCGGTTGACAGCGCTCCCCGCCGCGCCCGCCGGTGCGCCGCGCTGATGTCCCGCGAGTAGGTCGGGCTCCGCGGGTCGCGCGCTTGGGTGGAGCGCAGAGTGGAGCGGCTTAGAGCCGCGCGACCCAGCGCTCGACGAGTCCGCAGAAGGCACCGCCCGCCTTCCGCCCTTCTTCCATGACTTCGGCGTGGTTAAGCGGCGTCTCCGAGATACCCGCCGCCGGGTTCGTGATGAGCGAAATCCC
>JAYTDH010000238.1:0-5124 GCA_043736095.1 Gemmatimonas sp. | reverse complement strand
CCTGATTGGGCGCCGAGTGGCGCGCCGAGTGGGAGTGCGAGCGAGAGGGCGAGGACGAGCGGAAAGGCGCGGAGGCGGGTCAGGAGGGGCATTGGGAATCTCCGAAAGGAAGAGCGCGGGCGGTCGGAACTCGCGCGGATGACAGACTCGTCAAGTATACGCCGAACGTAACAGCTTGGGGCATGAGTGCTACGGCGCCGACTTGGTGGGCCACGGGATTCGCGCCGCCGTTGGAGCCGAAAGGCTGCCGAGATACAGCCACCCCGGCACCTCCAACACGGAGGTCAGCGACGGAAATCCACCAAACGGATCCTGCAGACTCTCGAGCACACGCCCCGCGGTGTCGAGCGCGATGATGTGTCCGTAGTTGACCGGCGCCGGGCGAATCCAGAGTGGCAGCCGCCGGATCACTTTGCGTAAGAAGGGCCTTCCTGCGAGCCGATCCACGAGCGCATTGCGCGGAGAGATCAGCGAGAGCCAGTAGCGTCCGTTGGTGCCTCGTTTGATGTTGTCCGGAAATCCAGGCAATGCATCAATGAACGGCCGTACTGCGCCACGCGCTGGGCCATCGCGTTCAACCAGGAGTACGCGATAGCTCCCAGTCTCATTTACAAGCACGCCCTTTTGGTCGAACGTGACCGCGACGCCATTGGCGAAGACAAGCCCGCTAACGAGTTCCACCGTGCGCCCGGTGGCTGGGTCGTGCTCGAGCAATCGTCCGTGGCCGCGATGCTCAAGGATCTCCAACAGACTCGCCTCGAGTCCCCCCCATGCTGGCGGATAAAACTTAGTGGTCGCATCGGAAAAATAGATGCGACCATCGGCTGCGACATCGAGATCGTCGGCGTAGCGAATCGTGTCGCCCGCGCTCGTGGTACGCGCGGCCACACGAATCTCACCGGCATCGTTGATCGCCAGGAGCCCGCGCTCTCCATCCGCGACCCAGAGTGTGCCTGAAGCGTCGAACGCCATGCCGAGTGGGCGGCCCTCAGTGTTCACCCAGCGCTCAGGATGCGCGCCGGTGGAGTCGAGCCTCACGATCCATCCGGTCTCGGTGGCGGCATAGAGCCGTCCAGTTGCATCGACCGCCATCGCCTCGGGTGCGTGTTGATCCGCGGTAGGGACCAGTTCGGCGTTCGCAAGTCGCTCGTTGCGCGCAAAGACACCGACGAATCCTGGGCTATCCGGTGCTTCCCATGCGACCGGATCAATCGGTACGGGCCAGAACAGCAGGTACGCGATTGAGGCGACCACGAGGAGTGCGAGCAGTTGCAGGAGGCGACGGAGCATAAGAGTCAGGGAAGTGAGAAAGGTCGAATGCTACCAATCGTGCCGAGGTTCACGCGTTCTCGATGTCGACATCCTTCGTCTCGCGAAGGAAGATCATGCCAACAACCAGCGTCATGGCCGCAATGATGATCGGATACCAGAGCCCCGAATAGATGTCGCCAGTGGCGGCCACAATCGCGAACGAGGTCGTTGGTAAAAAGCCACCGAACCAGCCATTGCCGATGTGATACGGCAGGGACATCGACGTGTAGCGGATGCGCGTCGGGAAGAGTTCGACGAGCATCGCCGCGACCGGGCCATAGACCATGGTCACGTAGAGCATCAGAATGAAGAGGATGCCAATCACCTTCGGCCGGCTGAGTGCCGCGAGGTCTGCCGTCCGCGGATAGCCCGCCGTGCTGAGCGCGAGGTCGAGTTCGGCCTCGAAGCGCGCCTTCTCGCTCAGGCCGCCAGCGGTCGTCCCGTCGTATGAGGCAATCTCCATTACACCGACGCGGATTGACGCCCCAAGCGCCGCCGGTGCGCTCACGACAGACGCGCCCACGTCCGCGTTCTTGTACGGCACACCGCGCTTCACGAGCGCCGCTTTGGCTACATCACAGGCACTCGTGAAGCGACTCGTACCCACGGCATTGAACTGCACCGAGCAACTGGACTCCACTGCCGACACCACCACCGGTGCCGCGGCCTGCGCGGCGGCGAGTGCCGGGTTCGCAGCGGCCGTGAGTGCTTTGAAGAGCGGGAAGTACGTGAGCACCGCGAGGAGACACCCCGTCATAATGATCGGCTTGCGACCGATTTTATCCGAGAGCCACCCGAATACCACGAAGAAGGGTGTGCCGAGCAGAAGCGCCGTCGCTACCAAGAGATTCGCCGCCTGCGTCTCAACCTTGAGAATCTGCTGCAGGAAGAACAGCGCATAGAACTGCCCCGTGTACCAGACCACGGCTTGTCCCGCTGTGAGCCCGAACAGCGCAAGGAGCACCAGCTTGAGGTTCCCCCACTTCGCGAACGACTCCGTCAGTGGCGCCGTCGAGTGCGTCCCTTCGGCCTTCATCTTCTTAAAGAGCGGCGACTCATCCAGGGAGAGACGAATCCACGTGGAGATACCGAGGAGCACAACGGAGAACAGAAAGGGAATCCGCCAGCCCCACGCCTCAAAGGCATCACCGCCGAGGAGCACGCGACAGCCGAGTATGACGAGGAGCGACAAGAACAGCCCGAGAGTCGCGGTCGTCTGGATCCACGAGGTGTAGACGCCGCGCTTGCCATGCGGTGCATGCTCCGCCACGTACGTCGCCGCACCTCCGTACTCACCGCCGAGCGCGAGTCCCTGCAGCAGTCGCAGAATCACCAGTGCGATCGGTGCCGCGATGCCAATCGTCGCATAGTTCGGTAGCACGCCCACGAGAAAGGTCGCGAATCCCATAATCACGATCGTGATCAAAAACGTGTGCTTGCGCCCCACGAGATCGCCGAGTCGCCCGAACACGACCGCGCCGAACGGGCGCACGGCGAAGCCCGCCGCGAACGCGAGGAGCGCGAAGATGAAGCCGGCCGTCTCGTTTACCCCAGAGAAGAACTGGCGTGAGATGATCGCCGCTAACGAGCCGTAGAGATAGAAGTCGTACCACTCGAACACCGTCCCGAGCGACGAGGCAAAAATCACGCGGCGCACGTCTCTGGTCGGGGCGAGGGTCTCTTGCATAGCAGAGAATATGCACTCGGCGCGGCATCGTCAGACAGATGCCAGGCCGCTTCGCGCTCCCCTCTAGGCACTCCCCTTGTGATACTGCCGGACTGCCAGCGTCATAATCACCGCGCCCGTGGCCGCCAACGCGGCGAGTCTCGGCAGCACATCCATCACGGTCGCCCCCTTGAGCAGCACCGCCCGCATCAACGCGATGAAATGCATCAGGGGATTGACGCTCGCAATCCACTGCGCCCAGTCCGGCATCGAACGGATTGGCGTAAATAGTCCGCTCATCAGGATGTAGACCATCAGCAGCGCAAAGGTGACGAACAGCGCCTGTTGTTGTGTCTCCACCAGCGTCGAGATCCAGAGTCCGACGCCGAGCGCGGCCACGAGGTACAGGGCCGCCGCGCCGTACACAAGGAGGAGCGAGCCCTCGATCGGAATCCCGAAGAGGAGCTTCCCGACGGCGAGCCCCATCGTGAGCTGCAGCAGCGCGATCACCCAAAGCGGAATCAGCTTCGCCGCGATGAACTCGCTACGGGTAATGGGGGTGACGTTCAGCGAGTCGAGCGTGCCCGCCTCCTTCTCGCGTACGATGTTCAGCGCCGTCATAATGGTCCCAACAATCGTCGTCAGCTGCACGAGGATCCCTGGCACCATATAGAAATGGTAGTTCAGCGTCGCGTTGTACCAGAAGCGCCGCTGGACTTCCAACTTGGGCTGCCCGCGCACGGGCGTGCGGCGCGAGGGCGCCGCGCTCTCGATACTCGGCCGGAGCGAGGCACTGAGCTCACGCGCATAGCGCGCCACCACTTCCGTCGCATAAGACGAAGCCACGCCCGCCTGCGCACCGTCCTCAGCGTTGAACGCAAAGCGGACCACCCCGTGTCGCGTCATCCGCACATCGCGCTCGAATCCGTGGGGCACTGTCAGGATGACATCCGCGTCTCGCCCCGTCAGTGCGTGCTCGGCCGCATCGTTGGTGAGTGAACCCCCGCTCACGATGAACCGCCCGGTGCCAGTCAACCTCTCCACGAGGCCCCGCGACATTACGGAGCGATCTTGGTCCACCACCCAGACGCGGCTCCGCTTGACCTCGAACGTCGCCGCGTTCGCGAGGATCATCAACTGGATGATCGGCATCACGAACAGCATCCGGAGGATTACCGGATCGCGGCGGATTTGCAGGAACTCCTTCCGGAGCAGGACGCGGAGGGTGCGCATCAGTCGAGCCGGACGGAGAATTGTCGGATTGCGAGCGCCATCATCGCCAAGAACATCACGAACAAAACCAACAACTCCTGCCAGAGGTCGACGATCCCTGCACCCTTGAGCATGATGGCGCGGGAGATCTCCACGAACCACCGCGCAGGCACGATGTTCGAAATCACGCGCAGGGGGAGCGGCATCGACGCGATCGGGAAGATCATCCCGCTCAGGAGCGTCGTCGGAAGCATGGTCCCGCCGAGCGCCGCGAGCATCGCCGCGAGCTGACTGTTCGTTGAAGCGGCGATGAGCACCCCGAGTGCGAGACCAGTGAGTGCATAGATCCCACTGCCAAAGAGGAGCAATGTGAGTGAGCCACGAAAGGGAACGCCGAAGACCAACCACGCCGCCACGAGCACGCTTACGACATTGACTGAGGCTAGGAGGAGGTAGGGCGCGACCTTGCCCACAATCACCTGCCATGGATGCAGCGGCGAGACGAGCAACACTTCCAGCGTGCCGCGCTCCTTCTCGCGCGAGAGCGAGATGGCGGTCATCAGCGCCGTCACGAGCGTCAGGATCAGCGCAATCAGCCCCGGGACAAAGAGGTTGACGCTCTCCAGCGTCGGATTGAACCGCATCCGCATGCGCGTCTCGATCACCACGCCGCCGGCGCGCGCACCAATGTCCTGCTGCCACGCCGTCAGGACCGCCATCGCGTGCGTCTGCATCGTGGCGCCGGTGTTCGGATCGGACGCATCAGCGATGACCTGTATCTGAGCCGGGCGCCCGTCCGCGAGGTGCTGGGCGAGGCCGGGCGCGATCACCAACGCGACATCGGCCTTTCCCGCACGGAACAGCTGTTCGAGTCCCTCGTTCCCACTCGGCACGGCGACCAGCGTGAAGCGTCCGTTGCGCTCGTAACGCGTCCG
>JAYTDH010000237.1:0-3700 GCA_043736095.1 Gemmatimonas sp. | reverse complement strand
GGCGCGCCGTTCTCGCTGAGGGCGCTCGTCGCGGCCGGTGTCGACTCGACCGACTTGAAGAGCTCGAGCGCCTCACCAAAAGCGTCGTCGCCGTACGCGGCGGCGTGCGCCGCGTAGATCGGTTGAATCTGCGGTTCCGTCTTTAGTCCCGCGTACGCCGCGTGATACTCGGCGGAGATCGCCTCCAGAAAGGCCTCCCCGCGCGTGCGAAGCGAACGCAGCGTCTCGTCAGAGTCGGGCACAGGAATCCACTAAAGAGTGATGCAGAACGCGATTGCGTTTCTCGATCAGACGAGGGTCGACGCCGCCGTGGCGTAATCCTTCTCGAGGTACGAGGACATCACGTCGGCGACCTTGTCAGTCGAGACGCGAATCTGCCCCATGTCGTCGCGGAAGCGGATTGTGACGTCGTTGTTGGCCGTCGAGTCGGAGTCAATCGTGATGCCGAAGGGCGTGCCCGCTTCGTCCTGACGGCGATAGCGTCGGCCAATCGCGCCGGCTTCGTCGTAGAAGACATTGAACTTCTTGCGCAGCTTGGCCGCGAGCGCTTCCGCCATCTCCGGCTGCCCGTCCTTCTTGGTGAGCGGGAAGATGCCCGCCTTGATTGGCGCAAGCGCGGGGTGGAAGCCCATCACCGTGCGGCCTTCCGTCTCGCCGGGGACTGGCTCTTCGCGCAGCGCATTCACCATGACCGCGAGCGTAACGCGATCCGCGCCCACCGAGGTCTCAATTACATAGGGCAGATAGCGCTTGTTCTGCGCCTGATCCACATACTCGAGCTTCTTGGTGCTGAACTCCTGATGCTGCTTGAGGTCGAAGTCGCCGCGATTATGCACGCCCTCAATCTCTTGGAAGCCGAGCGAGCCGCCGAAGTCGAAGTTGATGTCGAAGGCCGCACGCGCGTAGTGCGCGAGTTCCTTCTCCGTGTGCTGATGGAATTCGAGACGATCGCGATCGAGCCCAAGCCCGAGATGCCAATCGAGGCGCGCATGCTTCCACGCTTCGAAGTGCTCCATGTCGCGCCCCGGCTCCACGAAGTACTGCATCTCCATCTGCTCGAATTCGCGCGTGCGGAAAGTGAAGTTCCCCGGCGTGATCTCGTTACGGAACGCCTTGCCAATCTGCGCGATGCCGAACGGGACCTTCTGGCGCGTCGCCTGCTGCACGTTTAGGAAGTTCACGAAGATCCCCTGCGCCGTCTCCGGGCGGAGATACACGACCGACGCCGATTCCTCGACGGGGCCCATGAAGGTCTTGAACATGAGATTGAACTGCCGCGGCTCGGTGAGCTGGCAGTCGGTATGCTCGCCTGGCTTCTTAGACGGCTTCCGCGGGCACTGCGCGTCCTGGATCTTGTCGGCGCGGAATCGTGCCTTGCAGGCTTTACAGTCAATGAGCGGGTCGGAGAAGCCGCTCACATGGCCCGAGGCCTCCCACACCTTCGGGTGCATCAGGATCGCGGCGTCGAGGCCCTCGACGTCATCGCGTTCACGCACTACCGCGTTCCACCAGCGCGCTTTGATGTTGTTCTTCAGCTCGACGCCGAGGGGGCCGTAGTCCCAGACGGATCCTGTGCCGCCGTAGATCTCGGAGGACTGGAAGACGAAGCCGCGGCGCTTGGCGAGGGAGACGAGGGTTTCGAGGACGTCGGGGCGCATTCTGCTGGGCGGAGGGAGGAAGGAGGCTCCAACAATCTAACGCCTAGCGCCCGCGCATCGACGGGGAAATGCGGGAATGCGGAGAGATGGAGGGTGAGGCAAGCGTGGCGCGTCTCAGCGGCGCGGTGATTCCCACTCGCGGCTCACTCCACCACCACCAACACCCCCACCCCCTTCCACCGCCTCGTCACTTCACCGTACTCCGTCTGCGGAATCTGCGCAAACAACCGGTCCCCCAACCGGACCTCTCCGTAACCGGTCCTGATCGGCGCCATGCTCTGTCGTTCCACTACCAGCGTCCCCGTCCTCCGCAACTCCTCAAATCGCGCGAAGCCCGCGTCAAGCACGTCATTCCCGTCAAACCATCGTGGAGCCCCGACCGTCCAGTTGGTTGAAGAAAACATGTGCTCCGCCGAATCCTCTGCGCCGAAGAGAATTAGCACGTGATGGGAGCCTTTCGTCGGGGGCGGCGGCACCACAAACGTCACCGTGCGCCAGCCTCCGAGCACTGGGCTCGGCAGTCCGCTGATGCGCACGACATTTCGATCTCGCGCTCCCCACGTCGGTGACGCCGCCAAGATATAGTTCGCCGTCGGCCCGATCGTCGAGAACTCAAAGGTCAAATCGAAGCGCAGCGAGTCTCCCAAGCGACTCCGCACGATACGTGACTCGTCGACTCTCTCACCGTTGATGAAGAGTTCGCGCGGGACAAAATCGTCGGTCACTTTGCCACCGAAATACCCGAGTAACCGGGCCTCGGTTGAACGCACGTACCATGGTCCGCGAAATCGCAGATCGACGCTTCGGATCTCGTGCGGCAACGGCTCGCCGAGGAAGGTGAGTCGGCGGAACTGTGCTCGCCCGGAGTCAAGGCTGACGATGGTGTCGCCGAACAGCTGTCCCGAGCTCGAGCGGACATGCACGTCGCCGGACAGTGCAAGTTGCCGGCCGAATCCATTCACCAGTAGCACGCTCGGCTGCACGATCAAATCGCCGAAGATCACGCTCGGCGCCGAGTTCTCCGCCAGTGGTTCTACATCCACCACCAGCCTGGGCTGTAGCATGGTGACGAGCCAAATCGAGACGGCCGCCGCGAGCGTCGCGCCAGCGACTAGCACAGCCCGTGCGCGCTCCCCCTGCCGCGTGATGAACCCGAGCGCACGATACAGCGAGCCCTCCCACTCCTGATGCCCCGAGCCGCTCGCCACCGCACGAGACAGTGCACGCCCAACCAAACCCGCACGACGTAACGCCGGTGCGCCCGAGGCACGCGTCACCAGTCGCTTGGCGCGCCGAACGCCATCGCTGTGACCGGCCAAGAGCGAGAGATGCTCGAGTACGCCGACAGTCAGACGCGCGTGATCGCCAAAATGCCCGAGCAAGGCATCAAAGGGATCGTCGATTGCCGCCTCACGCTGCTCCTTCGCAACGGCCTCAAGCACGATGTCGTGCGCGATGCCCCAGGTGAGTTCGCGAGACTGTACGAGTCCGAGCTCCTCAAGCGCGCGGAGCGCCGGACGCCAATCCGCGTCAGCAAGTGGTGGCACGTCGCTCGCGCAGACGCCAGCGAGATCCCGCTCGTCGAGCGGACGCCCCCACGCCGCGAGCAGCCGTAGCACCCTCAGGGCGGCCGGCGACAGTGTGGCGAGAAGTCCACCAAGCCCCGCGAACTCATCCAACGAACGAACGAGCGTCTCGGGATCTGGTGATTCCCAGATCCCGCTGTTTGCGCGAAGCAATCCTTGCGACGCCGCCACGCGAATGGCCTGCAACGCGAGTTGCGGCACACCGCCACTCCGCGCCTCGAGTCGCGCGACAAGTCTGTCGGCCCACGGATATTCCGGAAGCGTCGCCACGTCTTCCAGCAGACGCCGCACGCCACCACTCAACAATGGACCGACCTCAATAACCTCATCGGTCTCCTGCACGTCCGCCGGCGAAATGCGTCGCATGCTTCGTACGGTCAGCAGACGCATGGTCTGATCGTGACGCCGTTCGGTCTCGAGGCGTACTGCGCGAAAGAGTTCCCGCGAGGCATCGTC
>JAYTDH010000236.1:0-12454 GCA_043736095.1 Gemmatimonas sp. | reverse complement strand
CGGACGCTACTCGACGAACTCCACCAGTCCCGACCGTTTGATTCGCCGGCGGACGAAGCGGTCGTGGCGCTCATGCGCACGGCGGCACTCGTCCGTCGGGCGATTGCGCAGCGCGTGGAGCCATACGGGATCTCGCCGGCGCAGTACAACGTGCTGCGCATCCTTCGCGGCGCCGGACTATCGGGACTCCCCACACTCGTGGTGCGGGATCGCCTTATTGAAGAGGCGCCGGGAATCACGCGTCTCGTCGACAAACTCGAAGACGCGGGATACGTGCGGCGCGAGCGCGCCGGCGTCGACCGCCGGGTCGTGCACTGCGTCATCACCGATTCGGGGCTCCGGCTGCTCGACGCGATGGATTCGTTGATCAAGGAGACGGCGCATCTGATCTCCGCTGGACTCCCGGACGCCAAGGAACAGGAGCACCTCATGCTCCTCCTCGCTCGTGTCCGAGAAGGGCTCCGCGAGCCTTAGCGAGCCTTACGAGCCTTAGCGAGCAACAGCCCGCCACTCGCGGATCCGCAGAATCCGGTCGCCTTCGAGCACCGCGTCCACGATATCCATCCCCGCCGTCACCTCGGCGAAGATTGTGTAGTCCGCCGCCAATCGCGGATTGTCGCGCAGGTTCACGAACCACTGCGCATCGCCGGTGTCGTGACCACGAGTGCTCATACCCACGGTTCCGCGCACGTGTGGTACGGTCCCGATCTCGTCGATTAACTCGCGCGCGTCGCCCACGTACTCGTTCGCGCCCGGGCTCCCTCCCTGGATTACGAAATCATGCTCCACGCGATGCCACGAGGTGTTGTTATAGAAGCCGTTGCGCGCCAGTGCGAGGATCCGCGCCGCCATAATGGGCGCAACATCTCCGCGGAGCCGCACGATGAACCGTCCGCCGCCATCATCCGGATGTAGCGTCACTTCGAGATAGCGCTCGGCGCCGAGCGCGAGGGCCACGGCCTCCGCACCGAGTGAATCGGCCCGCGCCGGGGGGCGATCCTCCGAGCGGCGACGTCCCGCGGCCTCGAGAAGCGCCGTCCGCGCGTCGTGCTCGCTCGCATTGCCGTGCGCGACGAATCGCTCGAACGTCGTCATCGCCGCCGCCCGTGCATCACTCGACGTCGTGCCCTTCAGTGCGAGGGCGGCCGCTCGCACGGTCTGCGCCTCGTTGCGTTGGAGAGCGCGCACATAGAGCGCGTCCTCCGCATGCCCGCTCACGGCGGACAATCCCTCAATCGCCGCCTCGGCTACGTTCGCGTCGGGGTCGGCGGCGAGCGTACGGAGCGTCGTGGTGTCCTTCAGAATCGCTGCCGCGCGTGCCGCATACTGGCGCACCTGCCATTGCGCATGGCTGCTCAGTCGCCGCGTGCGCGGCGCGGCGGCGGCGGGTGCCAGCCGCGCCAGCGCCACAATCCCGTGCGCTGCCAGATGCCACGACGCCACACCGCGTCGATGCCGACGCGTGTCCGCGCTCAACGAATCCACCCACTTTGCTAACTCGACCGGAATCGCCGAGTATGTGGCGCACGAGGCGCGCACCAGATCGGCGGCGCGCAACTGCACCGCGACCACCGAATCACGAAGCCCCGCCCGCACGAACGCGCAGTCGTCCCGCTTGTCGCCAAGCGACCGATACCGCGACTTCCACGGCGGCTCGGGCCAGGTGCGGGGGGCAGGGAGGGCCGCCCCAGGCAGCGAGTCGCGCCGCGCGAAGCTCGCATCGCGGATCCGCTCCTTCGCCCGGATCGCGAGCACGCGGATCCGCGGTTCCGCGTGCGCCGCGCCGGTCGCCAGCGCCGCGTCCAGCGAGTCCCGTCGGTCCTCGGCCCGCAGGATTCGCGCGACTAGCGCGGAGTCCGCGGGGCTGTAGCGCACGCCGGTCGGGCGCGCGTCCCCGCGGCGCTGGGCGGCCACGAACTGCGGGGCCAGGAAAAGGGCGCCAGAGAGCGCCAGGAGCGAGAGGGTCCGGAGCGAGGTCATACCGCGAACCTATCGCCGGCCCTCGGTCTCTGTCACCCCCGCGGTCATCGCGCTAAATTCTCCGACCATGCTGTTCATCAAGTTTCTCCAAACGATGTTCAAGGCGCTGAACTCCGATGGCACCCCAGGGCAAGTCGCCATGGGGATGGCCATCGGGCTCGCCTTCGGACTCACGCCGCTCGTCTCGCTGCACAATCTCATTGTGCTCGCCGTGGCGATGCTGACAACGGTTTCCTTCCCCGGGGTCTTCCTCGGGTGGGCCATCGCGACGCCGCTCGGCTTCATGTTCGATCCGATCTTCGACAAAGTCGGGATGGCGCTCCTGATGCAGGACGCGCTCGCGCCGTTCTTCACTTGGGTTGTGAACACGCCAGTCGTCGCGCTCTCCCGTCTCAATAATTCGATTGTGCTCGGCAGCCTCGTCGTCTGGCTCGTTGTGCTGCTTCCGGGCTACTTCATCTTCAGGATTCTCGTCACGCGATACCGCACGCACATCTACGCGAAAATCCGAGAGTGGAAGATCGTTCAGCTCTTGAAGACGTCGAAGCTCTATTCTGTCTATCAACTCTTCCGGCCATGAGATACATCCGCTGGAAGGCCCTCCTCCCTTTGGGCGTCTGTTTCGCGCTCATCTTCGTCCTGTCGTACCTGTTCAAGAACAAAGTCGTGGAGTGGGGCGTCGAGTCGGGCGGCACCGCCGCGGTCGGTGCGCGGGTGGATCTCGCGTCGGCGTCGCTGTCGTTCGCCGAGGGCAACGTCACGCTCCGAGGCCTTGAGGTCACGAACCCGAACTCGCCGATGCGCAACATGGTCGAGGCGGAAGAGTTGATCTTCGATATGGAGATGCTGCCGCTCTTGGAACGGAAGGTCGTTATCGATACCGTGGCGGCCCGAGGTATCCGCTTCAACACGCCGCGGCGCACCTCTGGCGCGATTCCGCAGCAGCCAGGGGAAGCCGCACAGGCGAGCCAGGTGATCGCGAACTTCAAGTCGCGCATCAAGGTCCCGCCGCTCGAGCTCTCCACGCTCACCAGATCTGTGAATGTCGGCGCAATCTCCGCCGATTCGCTCGCGACGTTGCGCGCTGCGCGGTACGCGGTGGCCTTTGCCGATACTGCGCGCGACAAGATGCTCGCCGATCTCCAAGCGGCGGATCCGCGGCCAGCCATCGACTCGGCGGCGGCACTCGCAACGCGTCTACAAACGACGAATCTTCGGACGCTCGGCATCGCCGGCGCGCGGCAGGCGGTGACCGACATCCGGCGCACGCTGCGCAACCTGCAGCAGCTCGATGACCGCCTCAAGGCATTCGAGACTGAGACGCGCGGCAGCGCCGCCGGCTTGCAGGCCAAGGTGGACGCCATCGGCGCCGCGCGTGAGACGGACCTCGCCTATGCCAAATCGTTGCTCAAGCTGCCCAGCTTCGAGATCCCGAGCGTCGGCCCACAGCTCTTCAGCGACCTCATCGCCGAACAACTTGGCGACGTGCTTTACTGGGGTGAGCGAATCCAGCAGTACATCCCGCCCGGTCTTCAACGGCAGATGCAGCCGGGCCCGAAGCGCCTGCGCGCCGCGGGCACTGATGTGCTCTTCCCCAAGGAGACGGTCTATCCGACCTTCTTGATGCGTATCGCCGAATTGTCGCTCGCGATCGCCGGCGATGGCGCCGCGGCGGGCGACTATCGTGCGCAACTGGTCGGCGTGACGTCACAACCGGCAGTGTACGGGCGCCCTACCACCTTCTCGCTCGCGCGATCCGGCGGTACGGTCGGTCCGCGCGAAGGGCGCGTGACCGGAATGTTCGACCACGTGCGTGCCCCGGTCCGCGACACGATCGGCGCCTACTTCGCCGGCATCACGTTGCCGACCTTTCCCATTGGTGGGCTCGGCGGCGCGGTGCAACTCGGGCAGGGAATAACCACCTTGCGGATGCAGCGGCGCGGTGAGCAGCTCAGTGGCGAGTGGACCTGGCGCGCACCGCGGGTCGTCTGGGTACGCGATTCTCTTCGCGTGGTCACCGCAGACGCGCGAACCGCGTTTGTTAAAGACATGCTCTGGCGCGCGATGCAGCGGATTGATTCGGTGGAGATTGTCGCGACCTTCGGCGGCACAATCGCAGACCCCACGCTCGCCGTGCGCACGAATGTCGCGAACGCGGTCGGCAACGCGCTGCGTGAGCAACTCGGCGAGGAAGTGAAGAAGGCCGAAGCGCAGGTCCGCGCGCGGGTCAATCAGCTGGTGGACGCTGAGGTCGGGAAGGCGCGGACCAAAGCTGAGCAGGTCAAGACGGCGGCCACCCAGCGCGTGATGGACGAACGCGCGCGGCTTGAGGCCCAAAGGGTCGCGCTCGAGGCACGACTTCGTGAACTGACGCGGATCCCCGGCATCGGGTGAGGAGCTAGGACCATGGGCATCGGACGATCTCTCTTACTCGCGGCCGCCAAGAGCGACACGCTGAATCGCATCGCCACGCAGAGCCGCATCGTGAAGCGTGCGACGCGCGCGTTCATGCCGGGCGAACGGATGGACGATGGACTCGACGCCGGCGCCACCATCGCGCGCACCGGACGGGCCTTGCTCTACACACGATTGGGTGAGGCACTCACGCAATCGCACGAGTCCGTTGCCGTGCGCGATCACTATCTCGCGCTCTTCGATGCAATCAAACAGCGTGGATTGCCAGGGCAGGTGAGCGTCAAGCCCACCCAACTCGGGCTCGACCTCTCGATGGATGAATGCGCACAGCACTTGGTCGCCCTTGCGGACAAAGCCGAGTCCACTGGCTCGGCGCTCTGGCTCGATATGGAAGACGCGACATATGTGGATCGCACGCTCGATCTCTATCGCACGATCCGCGCGCGACACGCCCGCGCTGGGCTCGCGCTGCAAGCCTATCTGTACCGCACTCCCAATGATGTCGAGGCGCTCCTCCCGCTCGCGCCGACCATTCGTCTGGTGAAGGGCGCCTACGCGGAGTCGGCGGCCGTGGCGTTCCCGCAGAAGCGCGACACCGATGCCGCGTACGAGCAGAGCAGTTTCCAGATGCTCGAGGGCGCCAAACGAAACTCCTGCACCCCCATCTTCGGCACACACGATATGCCGCTCCTCCGCCGCATCATCGCCAAGGCGGGGGCACTCGGCGTCCCGAAGGGGAAGTACGAGATTCACATGCTCTTCGGCATCCGCGACCGCGACCAGCTCACGCTGATGCGTGAGGGGGAAACCATCGCGACGCTCATCAGCTACGGCGAGGCGTGGTACCGGTGGTACATGCGTCGGCTCGCCGAGCGGCCGGCGAACGTCGCGTTCGTCGTGAAGTCGATGTTCACCTAAGTGAGCTGAGATTAACGAGGTTCACTAGGGTTCATCGGTGTTCACCAAGGGTCACCGAGGAAACACGAACGTCCTGTAGGTGAGCTTCCGGTCTGCCAGCGCCTTCACCAAATCCGTGGTGGTGATGATGCCCACGAGATGCTCATCGTCGACGACCGGCAGCCGATGAATCCGCTTCTCGTTCATGAGTTCTGCCGCGCGATTCGCCGGCTCATCTGATCCGATCGTGGTGAGCGGTCCGCGCACCATCGCTTCTTCCACGGTGTGCTCGTCGAGAATCCCGTGCTCCGTGCCGCCGTCGACTGCGGCGGGGTCGGCGGGGAGCCCGGCGATGAACTCCAGCAGGTCGGTCGAACTGAGCATGCCCTGAATCTTCCCGCGCCACGTGACCGGCGCGCCGCTCAGATGCTCGGTTGAGAGAAACTCCGCCGCTTCGCGGATACTGGTGGTGGGGGCGAGGGTCAGTACCTGGCGGGTCATGAGATCCTTAACCTTGAGCATGCATCCTCCGAGAGAGCCTGTAGGACGAATCTCCGTCGCTGCGTCGTGTCGCGCCATCAGCGCAAGCAGGACGGGCTGTCAGGCATTCCCGTCAGGGTTCTTGCGTGCGATACGGCCATATACTACTATAGTGGAGTATAGAGAATCGCTCGGCACTCACCCACCGTTGCACGAGAGGCTTCTGGATGCGCTCTACCCGCGCTGGCGTTTTCGTCGCCGCCGTGCTCGCGACGCTCACGCTCGCCGCCTGCCGTAGCGAGGACGTAAAGCCCGCCGTTGATATCCCCGGCTCCGGCGCACCCGCCGTGATCTTCAACGAGGCCAGCTGGACGCCGAAGACCGAAGCCGACATTCCCGCCGACTCGATGGGCGCCTCCATCCGCCGCGGTCTCTACCTCCTGCGCTTCACGCCTGAGTCGCTTCCCACCTACGCCACCTCGGGGCTTCGCTGCACCAGCTGCCATCAGCAGGACGGACTCAAGCTCGCCGCCGCGCCCCTCACGGGATCGCACGCCCGCTTTCCGAAATACATGTCCCGCACCGGCGCCGTCATCACGGTCGCGGATCGCGTCAACTACTGCTTCACGCGTTCACTCGCGGGCAACGTGCTGCCGGTGGATAGTCGCGAGATGACGGATCTCCTCGCCTATCTCGCCTTTATCTCCGCCGACATTCCGGTCGGCCGCAAAATCGCTGGGGCCGACGGCCTCATCGCGATGAAGGATACCCTCGACGGCAACGCCGAACGCGGCGCCACGCTCTACGTCGAGAAGACGTGCGCGACGTGCCACGGCGTCGCGGGCGGTGGGCTCGGCGTTCTCCCACCGCTCTGGGGACCGCTCTCGTACTCCGTCGGCGCGAGCATGTCGCGCGAGGAGCGCGCCGCGAGCTTTATCTGGCACAATATGCCGCAGTCCAATCCGGGCTCGCTCACCCCGCAAGAAGCGTTTGACCTCTCCGCCTACATCAACAGCCATCCGCGCCCTGACTCGCCGGCCAAGGAACTCGACTGGCCCATGGGCGGCGCACCGAAAGATGTGCCGTACGATCTGCGCAGCGGACACAAAGCCTATCGCCCGCCGCCACTGATCACGCGGCGTACGCCAACACGCGCGGTTGTTCCCGTGCCGCCGCGCGCTGCAGATGCGAGACGCTGATGCCTCGTAACCTCACTCGACGTGAGGCGATTGCCGGCGCCGCGACCGCCTTCGGTGCGGCGGCCGTGGCCAAAGTGTCGGCGCAGGAGGGTCCCGCCGCCAGCGGCCCGACCGTCACGGTGCCCGCCGATCCCACGAAACTGCAGGGACTGCCCACGAGTCCGCTCGGCGCGCGCTCGCCATTTGTGAAGCCATCGCGCACGCCTGTCGGCGAGACGGTCGGATCGTCGCTCACGCCGTTGCAAGAACTCACGGGCCCGCTCACGCCGAGTGATCTGCACTTCGAGCGCCATCACGCCGGCGTGCCGGTTATCGATCCCGCAAAACATCACTTGATGATTCACGGGCTTGTGGAGCGCCCGCTTTCGCTTTCGCTCGACGACCTGAAGCGATTCCCGCAAGTCACGCGCACCTATTTCATCGAGTGCTCCGGCAACGGACGCAATGCCTTCCGTGCGCCGAAGCCGGATATGACCGCGCAAAAAGTCGCGGGGCTGCTCTCCACGACCGAGTGGACGGGCGTTCCGCTCGCCACGATCTTCCGCGAGGTCGGCGCGAGCGCCGATGCGAGTTGGTTCCTCGCAGAGGGTGGCGATGCGTGCCGCATGACGCGCTCGGTGCCGATGGCCAAGGCGTGGGATGACGCGCTCATCGCCTTCGCGCAGAATGGTGAGCCGTTGCGTCCGGCGCAGGGCTATCCGATGCGACTCGTCCTCCCAGGCTGGGAGGGGAACATCAACGTGAAATGGTTGCGTCGTCTCGAACTCGGCACGCAGCCCTGGCGCACGCGCTGGGAAACGTCCAAGTACACTGACCCGCTCCCCGGCAACAAAGCTCGCGAGTTCTCGTTCGAGAACGATGTCAAGAGCATCATCACCTCACCCTCATATCCAGCCACAATCCGCGCGCGCGGCTGGCACTCCGTGCAAGGACTCGCTTGGAGCGGCCGTGGTCGCGTGACGAAGGTCGAGGTCAGCGCCGACGGCGGCGAGCGTTGGGATGTGGCCGAGTTGATGGGACCCGCGCTCCCCAAGGCTGCGGTGCGCTTCCAGTTCATGCTCGAATGGACTGGCGGCGCGCACACGCTCCTCAGTCGCGCGACCGACGAGGCAGGCTTCGTGCAGCCGTTGCGCCGTGAGTTAATTGCCGCGCGCGGACTCGGCACCGATTACCACTTCAATCAAGTCGTTGGGTGGAAGCTTGCACGTGACGGGGTCGTCACCTTCCACGGAGAGACCTGATGCGCCGCGCGCGTGTTTCGATCTGCGCGATGCTGCTGATGGCGAGCGCCTGCAGCGATGCCGAGCGCGCGAGCGTTGCCCGTGGCGATGTGGGCGTCGTCGCCGACTATCCAGCACCTCAGGAATACGCCGCCGGCCATTTCGGGATCGGCCGCGTAGCCACCAGTGCGGAGATCGCCTCTTGGGATACCGATGTGGGCCCTGACGGCATCGGACTTCCGCCGGGCCGAGGCAGCGCGCAAGCCGGTGCGCTGCTCTTTACCACGCAGTGCGCCGCGTGTCACGGCGCAAATGGGCAGGGGATGGCGCCTGTGTTTCCCGCGCTCATCGGGCGCGATCCGCGCGGCGAGAGCTTCGACTTCGCCTCCGATCCCGCCATCCCACGCACGATTGGGAATTACTGGCCCTACGCGACGACGCTCTACGACTACATCCGTCGCGCGATGCCGTTGTACACGCCGGGTTCACTGACCGCCGACGAGACCTACGCGATTACCGCGTATCTCCTCGCGGCGAATCGCGTGATCTCCGATACCACAGTGCTCGACGCGGCCGCGCTTCGCGCGGTGCGGATGCCGGCCCGTGACCGGTTCGTCGCGGACGATCGTTCTCCCACCATCAGGTAAGACTATGTCCACCACCGCTGTTTCACGCACTCCGGCGATGCCCGCGTGGGCCTCGCTCGGCATCATCTTCGGACTCGTCGGCGCCGCGTCAATCCTGCTCTGGGGTCCGATCGGCGTCTCTGGTACGTATCCGCGACTCATCGGTGAGTTCGCTCGCATCCTCGATCCCGAGTACGCAGCGAATAATCCGTATCTCACCAAAATGGGCTCGCTCTTCCGTGGCGAGACATTCCTCGTGGTTGGGCTGCTCATCGGAGGCCTGCTCGGAGCGCGGCGCGACACAGTGAAGGCGCCAAAGATGGAGAACCCGCACGCCGGTACGGAGACCAACGCCAAGCGGTACACGGAGGCCTTCCTCGCGGGATTCCTTCTCCTATTCGGTGCCCGGCTAGCTGGCGGGTGCACAAGCGGCCTCATCATCTCCGGCATGACGCAGTTGAGCATCTCCGGATTCGTCTTCGCCGCCGGCGTCTTCGCGACCGGCATCGGCACCGCCAAAATCATGCACGCGCTTCGCGTCGGGAGCAACTGACCATGAGCAACTTCTATGCGCTTCTCACGGGCATCGCGATGGGCTTCCTCATCCAGCGCGTGCGTGCCTCGAGCCCGGCGATGATCCTACAGAATCTCCGACTGGAGAATCTCGTCATCATCAAGTTCATGGCGATGACGATTGCCGTCGGCATGATCTCCGTCTACACGCTCAATCTGTTCATCCCCGAGCTACTGCATTTCGACATCAAGCCCACCTACCTCGTCGGGGTCGCACTCGGCGGCCTAATCTTCGGCGTCGGATTCGGGCTTGGTGGCTATTGCCCAGGCACCTGCGTGGTGGGGATCGGTGAGGGACGCCGCGATGCGTGGGCCGCGCTCTTTGGCGGCATCACGGGCGCGTTGGTCTTCACACTCGTGTACGCGCGCGCCATCAAGCCAATCGTTGAAATGATGGACTACGGCAAGATCACGGTGCAGAGCGCGTTGGATCTGCCGGCGATCGTCCCGGCGCTGGTGATTGGCTCGCTCTTTCTCGTCGTGATCAACCTGTTGCCCACGCAGATCAAAAAGTCATGAGACGCAAAGGGCGGGGCGCGCGGCGGGAGGTCAGTCCCGAATTGCTCGCACGGGTCGCGGAACGATTCCGCGCGTTGGCCGAGCCCGCGCGGTTGGCGATTTTGCATGCGCTTGAGGAGGGTGAGCGGACCGTCTCTGATCTGGTGGAGGAGACGGATATGGCGCAGGGCAATCTCAGCAAGCATCTCCAACAGTTATTCGCTGCGGGCTTGGTGAGCCGACGCCGCGAGGGACTGTTCGTGCACTACTCGCTCGCCGATGGTGATGTACTCGCGCTCTGCGAGTTGATGTGCGGACGGCTCGAAGGCGAAGTTGAGGCGGCGCGTGCGATGTTGGGAAGCCGTCGCGCGTCATAGGCGCTACGCGAGGCTTGTCAGGGGGGTGGCAGCCGCTTCCAGATCATCCCTTCGGGGAGCGGTTCAGCGATCCCGTGCTCGCAGCGATGCGCGAGCTCGCGGGCCAATGTGAGCCCGAGAATCGCGTCCTCGGCGCGGATTGAGCTCTGTCGGACAGCGGGGGCGGGTACTCGCGAGCGTCGTGCGGGTTGGACTGCACGCGTGCCGCTGATTGGTGCTCCCATCATGTCGAACCGAATCGTCACGGACTCCGTCCCGCCGCCCACGCTCGCCTCGCGGTTGGCGCGCACCAGGAGCATTCGCGGCCGCTCTCCGCGATCGAGTTCGACGATGACCGTCCGATCGGATTTCAAGAGATCGACGTAATATGTGCGCGGGAGGAGATCGTCCCAGTCGCTCGCCGGCCTCAACCATCCCGGCCCACGCCGCTGAATCTGCAAGAGGTCATCCTGCGCGCGGCGCGTGCAGCGAATCCGCTCGCCCTCAGCCGGCACCACAATCTCGTTGGTGAAGGATACGAAGTGCGGCACGATTTCCATCGCCTGCGCCGCGAGCGGGGCAGGTACCAATCCGAGAAGCGCGACGACGGCGACTGCTAGGAACGACGTGCGCGCGGATGACCGCTTCGTAGACACGCTGGAGCATACCCCGCGGCCCGAGCGATTGCCACGGCTTCGACGAGTCGACACTTTGCGTGATGACATTTCGGACCTTCGCACTCACCCTCTCGGCGCTCCTCGTGCCCTCGCTCGCCTTTGCGCAGGGCACCGACCCGAACCGTCCGCGCGGTGCGGTGCAGCGCGCCGTGGACTCCCTCTTCGCCCGCTTCGCTAACTCCACCGGCCCTGGCTGCCTCGTGGGCGCCGATCTCCACGGGGCGCGACTCCTCAGGAGCGCCTACGGCATGGCGGACATCGAGCGTGCCATCCCGATGCGGAACGGCATGGTCTCCGAGGTCGGGTCCGTGTCCAAGCAGTTCACCGCCGCGTCGCTCGTCTTACTCGAGCAGGATGGCAAACTCTCGCTCGACGATCCCGTCGCGAAGTATCTCCCCGAGTTCCCCGACTTCCGCGACGCCGGTGGGCCGATCACGATCCGGCATCTCTTGCAGCACACCAGCGGACTGCGCGAGATGTACCCGATGCTCGAATTAGTGGGGCGTCCCTACGGCGAAGTGGTCCACTCGAACGAAGAAGTGCTCGCGCTCATGAGTGGGCAGCGCATGCTCAACTTTCCGGTGAACAGCCGCTACCTCTACAGCAACACTAATTACGCGCTCGCCGCGCTGATCGTCGAGCAGGTCAGTGGACAGACAATGCAGGCCTTCATGAGTGCGCGGATCTTCACTCCGCTCGGGATGCCGCGTGCGACGTGGCGCTCGGACTTCCGCGCACTGGTGCCGAATCGTGTCCTCTCCTACGCGGCAGCAGCGCAGGGAGAGTGGGAGTACGCCCTCCCGTTTAGCAATCTTCACGGGTCTGGCGGACTTCTCACCACCATTGATGAAGTACTCCGCTGGACGCACGCGCTCCACACCGGTCGCGTCGGCAACGGCACGACCCTCGCCACGATGGCACGCCCCGCGCAACTCACTGATGGCTCGCTGACACGGTATGGACTCGGCCTCATGGTCCGCGACTGGCGCGGCGTGTTCGAGATCGCGCACAGCGGCTCCACCGCCGGATACCGCTCGTATGTGGCGTACTATCCCGCATCAGGGATCAGCGTGGCCATGCAGTGCAACGGTTCGAACAGCGACTATGTCGCGCTGGGGCGGTCGCTCGCGGAGGTGTTTCTCCGTGGTCAACTCCTGCCGGCGTCGGTTGTGCGCCCCGTGCGCCCCGTGCGCCCACTGCGCCCACTGCCACCTCTCGTCGCGACCCTTGATTCCGCGACGCGCGCTTCACTCGATGGCGTCTGGTGGAACGATGAGTCCGGCGGCAGTTTCACTCTCACGACGACCGAGCGTGGTGCAGTGACGCGATTCTCGCGCACGCCCCCCGTCACCTTCACGGCCATCACCGCAGACTCACTCGTCGCGGCGAACGACCGGGCCATCGGTATCGCGCGCGACACCAGCGGTCACGTGACCGCGCTACGGTACCACAATGGTGCCGCGCTCAATATCCGCATGACGCGACCGGTGCACTAGTGGATCCAATCACGCATACACTCGCCGGCGCGGTGAT
>JAYTDH010000235.1:0-1721 GCA_043736095.1 Gemmatimonas sp. | reverse complement strand
GATTCACTCGCGCGCGCGGACTCGGTGCCGAAGCGACTCCCGCAGCCAACCCTCGATAACGGCCCGCACCGCTCCTACGCGGCGCAATGGTTTGGCTTCGCGGTGATCGCCATCGTCGGCGGCTTCCTGCTGTTTCGCCGCTCGCTGGTGTCGGACCGGGCGTAAGCGCGCGCGGGCGCTTACGCCACGCGATCGCGTCGGAACTGGAGCAGCACAACCGCCGCGATAATCAACAGCCCGCCAAGCACCGTCGGCAGCGCGAGTGACTGCGACAACACGAGTACACCGAGCAAGGCCGTGAGGAACGGCTCGACCGTAGAAACAATTGCAGTTCGTACCGGGCCGAGTCGCACGAGTCCCATGAGGAAGAAGACCCCAGGGAGCACGGTGCTGAATATGGTGAGCGCGATCAACACGCCCCACGTGCCACCCTCGAAGCGATACGTGAAGCTCTTGTCGCCCACCGCGAGCACGAGAAAGGCGAGCGCCGAGCCAATCTTGGTGTACGCCGAGACCGGCGCGACCGGATGATCCTTCGCGAGCACGCGCATCATCGGGATGTACGCGCCGTAAATCACGGCGGCGCCGAGCGCGAGCGCGACACCGCGCCAGTCGAGTTGCGCGCCACCCGGCATCCCGACCATCACACCGATGCCCGCGAACGAGAGTGCCAGCGCCATCGCGCGACGCGCATCGAGCCGTTCGGCCCCACGCACCGCCTGCACAATCGCGACCCACGCGGGATACGTGTAAAAGAGGAACGCAAGCGTGGCCGCGGGGATGTACTCGAGTGACGAGAGTGCGACGTACACCAGCAGTGCCTGCCCGAATCCACCGAGGCCCACGAGCCGCATCATCTCGTTGGGTCGGATGCGCTTGTAGTTCCGCGCACCCACCCACGCCACGAGCACGATCGCCGAGAGCGTGTAGCGCCACGCGAGCACCGTCGCGAGCGAGAGCCCAGCGTCGGTCGCTTTCTTGGTGAGAATCGAGACCGCGGCGAACCCCGCGGCAGCGATCAACGTGTAGAGCGTGCCCGGTGCGAGTTGTGTCGCGTCAGGGGTGGGCGATGTCGGGGTCGTTGCAGCGGTCATCGGGATACCTCAGGCTGGCGCCGGAGCGTCGGACGGTGTTGGCGGGCTGACGCGCTCGAGGATGACGATTGCACCGAGAATGCCGACGCCGCCCACGATGGTCTTGAGATCGAGCGACTGTCCGAGCACGAGCACAGCGAGCACGGCGGTGAAAAGCGGTTCGGTCGTCGAGAGGATTGCGGAGCGCACCGGCCCGAGCACTTCGAGCCCCCGCAAGAATGTCAGGAACGACACCACTGTGCTGTACACCGCGAGGAACGCCGCGAGCGCCCACGTGAATGGCGTCATCGACGCGACTAATCCACCGGTGCGTCCGGCGGTCACCATGAAGATCACGGCGGCACCGCCTATGATAAACGTCGATGCGGTCGCGGGATCGAGCGGTCCGCGCAAGCGATGCAGCAGCGGGATGTAGAGCGCGTAAATCACCGCCGCCATCAGCGCGCGCCAGACGCCGGGCCAGGGGAGCGCGAGATCCCACGGCGATCCGACCATCGCCGAGATGCCCAACAGCGCGACCGCCAGCGCGACAACGCGCACGGTGGTGAGCCGCTCCGTTCCGGAGATCGCCGCGAAAATCGCGACCCATGCTGGGAACGTGTAGAAGAGGAATCCGAGCGACGCCGC
>JAYTDH010000234.1:0-7062 GCA_043736095.1 Gemmatimonas sp. | reverse complement strand
GAGAGGGTCGCAGAACGGTACACGGCTCGCGCACCTGAGGTCTCTGGGATCGTGGGTCCGCCTTGGCGCGCGGCGCTCGAGGGAGTACCGGGGCGCGAGGGCGGTGTGCTGGTGGAGGTAGGGGACACGCTGGCAGGGTGGCGCGTTGTGGCGGTACGCCGGGACACGATCGTGATCCAGGCCAAGGACACCACATGGAGGCTGGCCGTGAGGAGACCATGAAGTGCGCTCGACGCTGGTGGGCAAGGCTGCTCGCGACGCTTACGGCCGTCATGCTCGGTGCCACGCGGCTGGCGGCGCAGGACGCTGCCGTGACGGAACGTGGTGACAGTGTGACCGTGCGATTCGTTGACTCGGAGCTCCGCGTGGTAGTGCAGGCGCTCGGCCAGTATCTCGAGCTGCCGCTCGTGGTGTCGGCGATCCCTGCCGTGCGCGTGACGCTCGAGACGCCTCGCCAGGTGGCGCGGAATGCCGTGCTGCCCCTTCTGCGAGGACTGCTCGAATCCCAACGACTGCGGCTGGTGCTCGATTCGGCAGCCGGACTCTATCGTGTGGAGGCCGTGGCGCCTGATCCGGTGGTGACGCAGCCCGGCGAGGCCATGGTCACGGCACCTGACGCCGCAGGACGTGCGAGCATCGAGCTGCACACACTGCAACTTCGCCACGCGCGCGCGGCCGATGTCGCGGCGACGGTCAACTCGCTGTATGGTCGCGCGAGCGCGATCGGTGAGATCGGAGCACGTCGCGCGCCGCTCTCGGACCAACTGCAGAGCAACCGCGTTGCCACCACGGCTTTGCCGCCGGGCACACAACCGCAAGCACCAGCACCGGTGCGCCCCACCGGCGCGCTCAGTGCCGACGTGATCATCGTGCCCGACGCGGGAACCAACGCGCTCATGATCCGCTCGAGTGAACGGGACTTCGCCCTGATCCGCCAAGTCGTGCTGGTGCTGGATGTGCGGCCGCTGCAGGTGCTGATCGAGGTGCTGATCGCTGAAGTGCGAAAGGATCGCGGGTTCTCGTTCGGCGTGGGCACGGTGGTGCCGCAGACGCCGGTGCCGGGGTCAGGCAACACCACGGTGGGTGGCAGTACCACCGGGATCGGCCTTGGGGAGTTCGCCCTGAGCGTGATGAATGCGGGCGGAATCAACCTGAATGCCACCTTGAGCGCCGCCGCTGCCCGTGGTGACGTCACGATCGTGAGCCGACCCGTGGTGCTCGCGGCGAACAACGAGATGGCGCAGATCCTCGTGGGAAGTCAGCGACCGTTCGTGCAGGTCTCGCGGTCGCTGCCGACGGACGCGCCGCAGCGCGACCAGGTGGTGCAGTACAAGGATGTGGGGACCCAGTTGCAGGTGCGACCGACGATCAGTGCGGATGGCTACGTGATGCTCGAGGTGACGCAGGAGGTGAATGCCGTGACGACCGAGACGGCCTTTGATGCGCCGGTGATCTCGACGCGGTCGGTGCAGACACGGCTCCTGGTGAAGAACGGTCAGACGGCGGTGCTGGGCGGGTTGGCGGACCGGCAGCGTGATGCGTCGCAGGGTGGGGTGCCGATCCTCTCGGCGATTCCCCTGATCGGCGGGCTGTTCGGGCGGGCGAGCCGGCGGACGACGGAGACGGAGTTGTTCGTGTTCCTCACGCCGACGGTGTTGTTCGATGATGCGGATCTGGAGCGTGCGACGAAGCCGCTGCAGCAACGTGCGACGAGGAATCCTTGATGCAAGTGCCGACGACGGAGCGGGAACTCACGACGTGGTTGATGGGTGACTCGCCGACCATGCGACAACTGCGCGAGGTGATCCTCCGAGTGGCACCGGCACCGATCCCCGTGTGGATCGAAGGAGAGACCGGCTCGGGAAAGGAGCAGGTGGCGCTGGCGCTGCACGCGGCGAGCGGTCGACCCGGACCGTTCGTGGTATTCAACGTCTGTGCGCTTTCGGACGCGCTGTTCGAAGACGCACTCTTCGGTCACGTCTTGGGGGCATTCACAGGTGCCGCACGCGAAACCACTGGCTATTTGGGAGAAGCCGATGGCGGCACGCTCTTCATGGACGAGATCGGCGATCTCTCGGTCGGATCGCAAGTCAAGCTGCTGCGGGCGATCGAGACGAAAACGTATCGGCAAGTTGGGGGCCGACGGGACCGCTGCAGTGACTTCCGGGTGATAGTGGCCTCGAACAGACCGTTCGCCTCGCTCGTCCGAGAAGGGCACTTCAGGCCTGATCTTGGGTTCCGTCTTCGCGGCGTCGCGCTGAAGGTGGCGCCACTGCGAGATCACGCGGAAGACATTCCGATACTGGCGGCACACTTCATCAGGAACGCGAACGGTCATCCGGACGGATGTTCGCTAGCGCCAGCGCGGCTCTGGCTCGAGCAACAACGCTGGACAGGCAACGTGCGAGAGTTGAGGCAACTCGTACTCTGTGCGCTCGCGTTGTCGGAGGACCGTACGCCAACGGACAGGGATCTTCGCTCGGCGCAAGAGATGCTCGGATTCGAGAAGTGTGAACGAGCCGAAGTCGAGGGGGCGCTCGACCGAGAACGAGCGGAACTCCTGGCGCTTCTCGCTCGCTGTCACTGGAGCACGGCCGAAGCTGCGAACGCGCTGGGCATCGCGCGCCGAACCGTTTATCGTCGGATGCGGCGATTGATGATCGGCGCGACTGAATCGGCTCGGATTGCTCGGACGCTCACTTCCTCTGTCGAAACGCACACCCCGGCACGCGGTGATCCCGCCGAGAGAGTCCTTCGACCCGAGTGACGCGTGACGCTTCAACTCGCCACTCGCTATTTACCACGCCCGCACGGGCTGACACGCCGGCCCGTCCGCGCCGAGTCTGTTCGCGCGTTCGCGCAGTGACGTCAATTGGACGTCCCATGGACGTCAATCGCGTGTCAACGGCGGAGGGCCGATGCAGTAACCCGTTGCGCCACGCTGCGTTGCGAACAGGGGAGGAACGGTCCAGTGCTTGCCATGGATGATGGCAATCCGCCGAACACGCTCTGCACGTTCCCGCCCTGGAGGTTTGCTTGCGCGCACCCTGTGGTCTTGCCGCTTTGCTTCTGAGATCGCTCCGGCTGGTGTCTGGACACAGAGGACTGCGCGCGCCTGGTCTCTCACTGGCGATCGCGGCCGGTTGGTTTCTACTCGCAACCTCGGCGGGAGCGCAACAGGGCTGCGCCGGAGACCTCAGCCCGCTCTGCCCGAACTACGCCCCTGCGATCACCATCGAAGTGTCCGCCGCGGAAACGGCCCAAGCGACCATCACCCTCACCGTCTACGCCTCCGACGCCGAGGGATTGGCCTTGGGTACGCTGCAACTGTTGAACGGCACGACGAATATGTCGTCGTGGTTCGGCCAGGCCGTCAGCAGCAATCCGGGCGCACAGAGCACCTCGGTCTCCTGGACCGGATCGTTCACGCTGGTCTCCGGCCAGAACGCGCTCTCCGTCAGCGTGTGCGACGTCGTGCAACCCGCGCTCTGCGGCTCGGCGTCGAAGTTGGTGACGTACACGCCGCCGCCGACGCCCGTCCTTCCCTTCCAGGCGACGCCCGAGCTGACGCTCGCTCAACGCGGCGATGCCCGCGACCTCAACGCCGGAGGCGCGACGTACGACTATGCGACGCCCGCCTACCAGAGCGTGAACCGGTCGCGGGCCGTCGCGCTGCACTACGCGAGCCAGACCGCCAATCCGAACGCCCTCGTCCAGGTGGATGCGACGATCCGCTCGGTCGACATCCCCAGCCGCGTCTCGATCCAAGTCACGACCGCGGCCGGCAGCGTCGTCTTTCCTGAGGCGTTCTTCGCCGGGGACACGGGCGTCCTTCGGCTCGCGGCGCAGTTCACCGAGACCTGCGCGCTGGCCTGTGCTCCGCTCTACACCGTGCGTGTGCGCGCCTACTACGGCAGCGACTCGTGGTACTTCACGCAGAATCTCTCCGTGCGACTGCTCCAACAGAACGCCAGCACCAGCCCCTACGGCGCGGGGTGGACGATGGCGGGGATCGAGCGCGTGCACGTGCAGTCGGACGGCGTCGTGATCGCGAACGGCGCTGGCGCCTTGCAGTTCTTCGCCAAGACCTCCTGCACGGGCTCAGGCGCGACCGAAGCGTGCACATATCAATCGCCGATCGGGGACGCCACGACTCTGCGCCGTGCGCCCGCACACCCGATCTATGGTACGCGGTACGTCCGCGGTTCGCGGTCGGGCGATTCCACGTACTACGATGACAGCGGGTTGATGCGGTATGCGAGGGAGCGTTTCGTGAAGAACGAGACGCAGGTCACCTGGTCGTCCGGCGTGCTGGGCTCGCGGGTGGCGACGATCGTGGACCCGATGCTCAAGGTCACCACGCTGACCTACGAGCCGGACGCGGGCGGCTCCGGGTTCCGGCCGGGGGCGTTGCGCTACATCGATCTCCCCGATGGCCGGCGCGTCACGGCGCAGGTCGCGAACAGCTCCCTCGATCTCGTGCGCCTCGACGGCCCCGATGGCGTGGCTGACCTGCAAGCGACCTACGAGACCGCCACCCACCGCCTGCTCACGCATACGGAACGCGTCGGTGGCGGCGGGTTCACCTACGACGCCACGGGGTTCGTCGTGAAGGTCGTGGGGCCCGACGTTCTGCTGGAAAGCGGCGGCATGGGGCACGACTCCGTGCTCGTGAGTCCCGTGGCGTCCAAGGCGCTCGTGAACTCAGCCAGCACGTACGCGAGCGTGCCCATGCAGAAGGGACTTCGCGCGGACAGTGCGTTCGTCCGGTCGATCACCTCCAACGGCGTGACCATCACCGCGTGGTTGCATCTGTCGGGCGGCGCCACGCGCATGGTGACACAGGCCGCGAACGGCGACACCACTGTCATGGCCACCGACTTCGGGTCGGCGTACCAACCCACGAGCGTCAGGACGACCGGACAGGCTGCGGCCGCATTCAGCTACGACTCGAGCGGGGTGCTCCTGCTCTCGGCCACGCAAGGGGCGAGCGGCGAGACGACTACGTACAGCTATGATTCGTTCGATCAGGTAAAGACGGTGCACGGGAACGGCACCAAGATGATGGAGGCGTTCTTCTCCGGGAGCCGGCTTGCACCGGACAGTGTCAAGAGCGATTCGGCGAACTCCCAGCGCTACAAGGTCGACGCGTACGGCCGTGTGCGGTCTGTCCGCAACGCGCGCCAAGAGTTCGACTCGGTGACTGTCGAGCCGACGCACGGCAACACGGCGAGCACCATCCGCAGCGCGCCTGGCGTGGCGACTCGGCTCGTGACGTTCAGCTACGACGCCTCAGGGCGTCGGACGCAGGTCACGGATCACCTCGGCCGGATCTACGTCACGGCGTTCAACGTGCTCAACCGTGTCACGCAGCAGACGGCGTTGGGAGCTGACGTCTCGAGCTATGCCTACAATGATGCCGCGCGCACCTACACCTTCACCGACCCGATGGGGAATGCGTATACCGCCGTCACGAATGCGGCGGGGTGGACGGTGTCCACGACGGACCCGCGCAATCAAGTCGCGACGTTCGGCTATGATCGTCGTGGCAATCTGCTGCGCGCCACGGATCGCCGGGGTCAGGTGGTGACCTGGACCAAGGACGCGCTCGACCGAGACCTGACGCGGACGGCGGGCGGCGCCGTGACCACCTACGCCTATGACCCGAAGCAGCGCTGGGTCGCCGTGCAGAATGCGGAGAGCACGGACACGCTCTTCGTTGATGCGGCGGGCCGCCCGACGGCCGCGATCACCACGCGCGGCGGCACGCGCTACGTCCTGAACCAGGGATTCATCGGCACGATGCCCGACGGTCTCACCATCAAGTCGTACGACGCGCCCAACGGCGGCGCCCTCTGGACGCGCACGATGGGGAGCGGCTACGATCCGATGCGGCGCACAGCGTTCCTGCAGGATTTCAGTGGGGCGGGCACCCAGACCTCCTACGACCGAGCCCAGGCGGAGAAGACGATCACGCTGCCGAATGCGGCCGCGGTGCGCACGAACACGTTCAGTGCGTATGGGGAACTGACGCAGATGACCTTCACGGGCGCGAGTGCAGCCTTCTCGCGATCGTATGCGCGCGACTACTCAAGCCGGATCGGGGAGATCACATTCGGGTGGGATTCGCGCTTGCACAACTACGACTCGCGGGACCGGTTGATGGACTATCGCGATACGCAAACATGGACCGAGACCGCCTGGGAGCCCTGGGATCCCTACGGGGATTGCCCCGGGTGCATGATCCAGACCGAGATCACGCATGTCGATACGCTGCGCGCCGGTGCCTACGTCTACGACAAGATTGCGAACCAAACGGGGGCCGGGATCGCGTACCAGTCCGGCGGCGGCAGTCGCTTGGTGCAGTTCAGCGGGGAGACCTTCACGTACGACGCGGAGGGCAACCTCACCCAGCGGACCGGGCCCGCTGATACGACCAGCTACACATGGAATGCGTTGGGCCAGCTCAGCACGGTGTCGTCCCCGCAGGGAACGACCACGTACGGTTACGATGGCTGGGGGCAACGGGTGCGGAAGTCGGTGAACGGCGCAACGACGCGCTACCTGCTCCACAACGCCAACGTGATGCTGGAGCTCGATGCCTACAACGGGATCCTGGCCGAGTACACGTACTACCCGGGCGCGGACCGGCCGCACGGGATGCGGCGCGGTGGGGTGCAGTACTACTACGCGCAGGATGCGGAGGGCAACGTCCGGGGCCTGATCAACACCGCTGGAGCGGTCGTCGCGAGCTACGACTACTCGCCGCAGGGGGAACTGGTCGGCTCTACAGGGAGCGTCACCAACCCCTATCGGTACAAGGGGCGGGAGTGGGACGCGGAGGCGGGGCTCTACTTCATGCGGGCGCGGTACTACGATCCGAAGGTCGCGCGGTTCGTGTCGGAGGATCCGATCGGGGTGGCGGGGGGACTGAGCCTCTATACGTTTGGGGGAGGCGATCCTGTCAACTACTCGGATCCGAGTGGGCTCGATCGGTGTTCGCCGGAAGCCGTGATGAACGGGTATGGATCCGACTACATCGAAGGCAAGTGGGAGTGCGTG